>NZ_QWKI01000159.1 GCF_009911645.1 Pseudoflavonifractor sp. 60 | reverse complement strand
AAAAACGGGCATCTTCCGATGTCCGTTTTCCTGTCTTGTATGAAGTTTTGGGCTGATATAGGGTGCAAGTTTGTTGGCTGGTCACATCACGACAGCCCACGCTTGCCTTATCCTTGACGTTCCAAAATCCTATATCTTCCCTTGATTTTTCCCTTGCCAGCTCCCGTGAAACCCTTAAATGGGGACGGAACCGGATAACGGGGATTGATTTGTTGACTTGCTCAAATCCTTGTGTTTTCAATGGGTTCGGGGGATTCAATAACATCCTATAAAAGTTCCTGATGGCTGACAATATGCTTGGGTTCAAATCCGTATTTATTTTTTCTTTTGTTGGTAAGTCAGTTCTTTGTATATCTTTATTTAATTGCATTGGATTTTCCAACGTAGGTTTTTCCAACATTGGTTTTTCCTGCGTTGGATTTTCCAATGTTGGATTTTCCAATGTAGGTAAATCCGGCGCAGGTTCTGTATGCGGCTGCTCATAGATTACATAATCGGCTCCCCGCAAGCGTCCTTTCTCGTCGCGTTCCCGTGAACGGACGATATACCCGGCGCGTTCCAGCTCCTTTATGGCTTCCCGGATAGCGTCTATCTTTTCCCGGTTGATCTGTGACAGCCCCGCAAGGGTGTAGTCCCAATCTTCGGGCAGGGAAAGCATTTGCGACAAAAGCCCCTTTGCCTTTAAGGTCAGCTCCTTGTTGCGTAAATGGTGGTTGCTCACCACGGTATAAAATTTGATAAAAACATTTTGCAATTTCCAGCCCTAACCTTATGTAACTCGGCAAATGGTGGCAAAGCCTTGATTTTCAGGCGTTTCCGCCATTTGCCATTTGGGAGAGTTTTTTGCATATCTCGGCGTATCCCGGCGTGACTTTGCGCTGAAACGTAGTACGGAAGTAGTAAAAGCGGCCTGCCGCTCCTGTTTTACTACTTTACTACGCAGCCAGCCGCTCCATCTCCGCCTTTACGGAACAGGCGTCAACATGGGTGTAGTAGTCCAGCGTCATGGTGATGTTGGCGTGGCCCATAATGTACTGCAAAGCCTTGGGGTTCATCCCGGCGTTTGCCATACGGGTACAGAACGTGTGCCGGAGGGAGTGCGGGGTGATGTTGGGCAACTGCTCCTTGTGCTGTTTGTTGTACTTCCTCACAAGGCCCCTGACCATGTTGTTATAGTTCATCCTGACTTTCGGCAGACCGTCCTGATTGAGAAACAAAAAGTCCGTATAGCCGTCCACCGTGATGGTGGCTTTCTTCCCCCGGTTCTTCACCACCCGCTTCAACGCCCGGTAGACTGGCTCACTCATGGGGATTTCCCGGTAGCCGTTCTTGGTCTTGGGCGTTTCAATATAGTAGCCGTTCTCGCTGTCCCGCAAAAGCTGGTGGTCTACCCGGATCAGTCGGTTCTTAAAGTCAAGGTTCGTGGTCAGCCCGCAGAACTCGGAAATGCGAAGCCCGGTTCCCAGCAGAATGATAAGCTCATCGGCGTACTTCTGATATACCGGGTCATTCTGCGCGAAGTCGATCAGACTTGCCTCCTGTTCCGGCGTCAGCACGGTTTTCTCGCCCCTGTCGTCCTCCAGGACTTTGTTCAGGGCAAAGCTGAACGGGTTTTTGCGAATACAATCGTCCTCGATGGCGATGAAGAACGCGGCCCGGAGGGAACGCTTGTAGTTGCTGATGGACTGGAAGCTAAAGCCCTTTTCCCTCATGCGGATGGCCCACTCCTTGGCGTCGGAGGGCTTCACCGCGTCGATGCTTTTCCCGCCGAGAGGGTCATCCCGCAGGAGGCCCATCAGGTACTCCCGCTGTTTCTTGGTGCCCCGCTTCACATCCGCCCGCTGACTGTTCTGCTTGGCGTAGAGCTGGCAGACGGTCATTTTTTTGCCCACGGTGTCGATGCCGTCCGCAATATCCCGGTTGATCTCTTTTTCCTTCTCCCGCAGGGAAATATCGTCCCGCTTGCCAGCCGGAGTCTTGTCCGTAGCTACCAGCTTCCAAGCATAGACGAATTGGGGCTTGCCGGTGCTGTCCGTGTACTTATATGCGTATCTCCCGTCTTTTCGCTGGCTCTCTCCAGTTCTTAAAATGCGGCCCTTGCTGTCACGTCGTTTCTCCGCCATTGGTAAAACTCCTTTCCAAAACTGGAACGAGCCTTGATACGACTTGAGTATATTTTATCATATTTCCGGCTCAATACAAATCTGCGATTAGATCACATCCAGAGAGTCAATGACCTTTTCAAACTGCCTGCGCTTGATCTGGATGCGGTTGCCGTTCATTATCAGCCAGTTGGCGTCCGGGTTTTCCTCCGCCAGTTTCCGCAGCTTCTTTTCCCCGATACGGAAATACTTGGCCGCTTCCTCAATGGTCAGCGTATACTTCTCCCAAATGGACACATCAGGATAACTCATATCCGCGCCCCTCCTTTCGGCGTGACCAAATATTCCATACCAGGGCGCTGGCCGCAGTAGATGCAGACTTCCTTTTCAGCCCGTCCTGGCGCGGCCTCCCGCAAAGCAAAAGCGCCTGTGCCGCGAAAAGCGTCAGCACAAGCGCCGCATAAGCAGAGGGTCAGTTTCGGGGGTACGGGTTCGATCAGGCCGATGCTGACCGCCAGGGCGTGGTTGATGCCCCGGATATGTTTTTCGTCCAGTCTGCCGATGTAGCCGGACAACCGCTGCTTGTCTATGGTGCGAATTTGCTCCAAAAGGACAAGCGAGGGCTGTGCCAGCCCGTTCCCGGCGTCCAGGTAGTAGTGGGTGGGCAGCTTGGCTTTGACGTTGGCCTTGCTGGTGACGGCGGCGATAATGACGGTGGGGCTGTGCTTGTTGCCCACATTGTTCTGGATGATAACGACGGGCCGGGTGCCCTTCTGCTCCGAGCCGATCCCGTGGCCCAGGTCGGCGTAGTACAGTTCGCCGCGTAAATATGTCCTGCTCATGGTGTTTGACCTCCCCATAAAGATTAGACGGCCTGCACCGCCTATGTAGGAGCCGGACAGCATGACATATCAAGGTTGGCGGAGCATAAACGCTCCCGTTTCCATAAACCTGTCCCGCTGTCCGGCTTATATGAAAGCAAGCCTATTTGTCCGCGACACCCCGGCCCGCTATGGGAAGTCATCAAACGGCTGGCGGCGCGCCTAAAGGCATTTCCTTCGGGCACCAGCTCCACGGGAATTTCACCCCCGCATGGTTCTCATGCGGCTGCTCTCATTGCCTGCGACGGCTTCACGCTGGAAAACGCGATCACGCTCGGACTGTGACTGAACAGGAGTCTCATTGTCCCCATCGCCGGTCGTGGCCGTACCGGGAGCCGCCCGGTATTTCATGGCCGCTGGTTCTCGCTCCATGCCGAACGGCAGACCGTGGACGAAATGATAGTGTGGCATCCCGCTGTCGGCGTCCGGCACATCCTGGCGCAGCGTCAAAAGAGGCTTGCGGCGATGGGACTGTGCTTGATGAATGGGTATGAAGTTTTCAAAGGTCAAACCCATTCGCCGCACAAACGAGGAACAGGTGGAAGGCTTTCCATCGCCCTCCACCTGTTTCCTCACTCAAACGCGAAATTTACCCCCCCTAAATCAAAAAATTTTTTAAGTTCTCGATTGCCTTTTCAATAGACCTCTTAACCGGCGAAATCGTACATCCCTCCATTTCCGCAATCTGCTCGTATGTAAACTCCCCAAAGTAGTACAGCACCAAACGGCGGCGCTGCTTTTCAGGCAGTTTAGCGATTGCCTGATGCAGCTTGTCCACTTCCATTCGCTGAGAAACGGTTTCTTCCACGCTTTCCTGGGGCTTTGCGGCCCGCCTGTTCAGCGTTGCCTCCGTCACCTCGGATTGCTCGTAGTGCCTGTCCACTTCATTGAAAAAAGAAAGATCGTCCAGTTCAAACTCATTGAATGCGTCGAACAGGGTTTTGTCAATTTCCATCCAGCGTTTTACTCCGCCACCGTCCTTGAAGAACAGATAGAAGCGCGGGTGAGCGGTGTTGATTCCAGCGGTATATATCTCGTAGGGACTGTCCTCGTCCCTCCGGCGCTTGGGCCGGGGATCAAGATTTTTCGGATGGCTGTCTGCCATTTTCTTTTACCTCCAGTCTGAATTTTTGAAAATTCAGACTGGAGGGCGGGCCACGACAACCTACACCAAAGGCGGGCTTTTCATGCCCATCGGCTGAAAATGACAAAAAACGCCCGGCAGGTCGTAAACCTACCGGGCGGGGGGAAGAATAAAATTTAGCTGTGGCGACATTGTATAGTTCATCTTCATGGCCGGAATATCCCTTGGCGGGGGACAGGCTTTTTTTGATGGATCACTCTTTGGCAAAATTGGTCGAAACTCTTTTGGCCTCATGGCGGCTACCTCCTTGAGCCGCCTTGGTTATTGCTATAATTGCGCCTTGGTGCTGGAATAAAAGAACGGCGGCTTTCATTTGTGAAAACCGCCGTTCATAAAATGGGCATAACTATGGACTGCTGCACGACGGTTTTTTTCTTTTGCCGTCGTGCGGCAGTTTTTTTGCTTATTCTATTTGTTTGGATGCTGATTATGGGTAGAGCTGTTTGCATAAGGAAACACCGGGGATCGTAGCTCGAATTTGAAAGTCTCCCGGTCTACGATACCAAGAGTGCAGTCGCTGTCGTATAGCCGCAACAGAAACTCGGCCATCTGCTGGCTTGTATGATAAGTGCCAAAGGCCCTATCATAATCATATTGCTCCACATTATTTGCCTTTTTACCGAACTCCGTCTGTGTCGCTGCCGGAGCCAGAACCTTGGCCCGCATCTTTGCCCCACTCTCGATCAGCTCCCAGGCCAGCCCCTCGGTAAACGTGCTGACATAAAACTTTGTCGCGCAGTAGGTAACAGCGGTAGGAACGATGGTATAGCCGCCGCAGGAGGACAGGTTGATAAGCTGTGTTCCAGGGACATCCTTATAGTCCCGGACAAACAGGGAGGATAAGATGGTGAGGGCTTCGATGTTGAGCCGGAGCATGGCATCAATTTTTTCCAAATCCTGGTGAGCCACGCTGTCATAGTTCCCAAAGCCAGCGTTGTTGACCCACGTTTCAAGTTGAAAGTCTTTCAGCCCAGAATAGAACTGATACACTCCTTCCAGCGCGGAGAGGTCAACCGCTCTGATAAGAACATCCAATGCGGGGTGCTTCTCCAGGATTTCGTGTCTCAGGTGTTCCAGATTTGACTTGCGGCGGGCAGCAACGATCAGATTCTTACCACGATCCGCAAAGGCTTTCGCGGTTTCGTACCCTATGCCGGAACTGGCCCCGGTAATGACGGTGTACTTTTTTGCTGGTTGCATTTGCAATTCCTCCATTTCTCAAGTATAATGTGAGCATACAATGTAGAGTAAACTCTACGTCAAGAGGATGGAGGGATTTTTTTGGATTATTCTATTGGGGAGTTTTCGGAAGTAACTGGGCTGGGGATTCATACTCTGCGCTACTATGAGCATGAGAGTTTGATAACCCCTGTGCGAAATTCCAGTAACCGCCGCCGATACTCTGAGAAGGATATTACATGGATTGCTTTCATTAAACGGCTGAAAGCAACCGGGATGCCGGTCAAGGAGATCAAGAGATATGCGGTGCTGCGGGCCAAAGGGGATTCTACCCTTACGGAGCGGATGGAAATGCTGATTCAGCACCGTCAATCGCTGAAAGACCAGATTAAGCAGTTGCAGGAGCATGAGGCCAAGCTGGAAGAAAAGATTGCTTTTTACCAGCAGGAGATTGAACACCACTGTTCAGATACACCTTAAATTTGCAGTAACCTTTCGATATTGCCGCCCAACGCCATTTCTGTGGCGGAAGTGGACGGGCTGACAAATTCAATCAACTGCCTGCATAGCTTAGGCTCTCCGAACGGGGCATCCGAACCAAACAAGCACCGTTCCGGCACTTCGGTCAACGCCGTTTTGACGGACAGGGGCGTAAACGCCGCAGACAAGTCCAGATATGCGTTTGCCTGCTCCTTTGCAAAGGCGATCACATCCATCCAGTTTGAGCCGCCCATGTGTCCAAAGATAACCGGCACGGTTGGATATTTCCGGCACAGCTCCATGAGGATTTGAATGCCGTTCAGCGTGACAGGATTGAATGTGTGTACCCAAATAAGCAGGCCAGGATAATTGGCCAGGGCCTTGAACACAGATTCAAGCTGCGTGATCTGCGTTTCGGAACCAGGGGTAAATTCTCCGATGCCTTTGAATGAGTTTCCGATGATATGCTCCTTTACCCATTCGGCGGTATCGTTGTCAGCAAGTCCCAGCGGTACGGGGCCAAAACCATAGAACCGTTCCGGCGCATCCTGGATAGCTTGATTCAATTCCAGAATGGTGCCTTTCATTTTGGCACTTCTGGCTTCGGGAGAATAGCCGCCCGCCAGAAGTTGATATAACACCTGCATTTCGGCACCGATTGCGTCTAAGGTTGCGGTTTTGGCTTTCTCAATGTGAGGGGTCGTTGTGAATAGAACCGCTTTGTCCACCCCGGCATCATCCATTTTCTGAATCTGCATGGAAGTGGGGAGCATAACGTGTTGATGGCTGTCTACAATCATTAAGATCATTCCTTTCTTGCCTGGATGTGGCATCACCAAGGATACCACGGGTAAAAAGGATGAACAAGAACGCACATTTTGGGTATGTAGTGTCTTTTTTGATACTGCTATGGGGGAAATACTATGGCAAAAGCAGTTGCAATTACCAACCAATGCCCTATGGAGATCGGGCTGAATATTTTGGGCGGCAAGTGGAAATTGAAAATCCTGTGGCAAATTTCCAAGGGGGCCGTGCGCTTCAATGAATTGCAGAGGCGGTTAGGGAAAATCACAACAAAAACTTTGACGCAGCAGCTCCGGGAGCTGGAAGATCAGAAAATCATTCAGAGGACAGTCTATCCAGACAACCCGCCGAAAGTGGAATATGCCTTAACAGAACTCGGTGAAAGTATTTATCCCGTTTTGAAGTCACTGTGCGATTGGGGAACAAACTACCAAACCGCTGTACCACCAACCAGCAATTAAGGTGGGCTTTTACAGATGGCGCAGATTAACACGGTACTCGCGCAAGGCCGCTTCGTCAGCAGTGCCAATTAAATTTTCCAAGTAGGCAACCAGTTTTTCCTTGTCAGCAGGCAGGTGTCCACGGACTTGAATAAGGTTGGATGCACCATCTGTCACAATCCTGGTGTCGATAGTCAGATTTTCAATAAGAGCCTTTAGCTCTGCCAGCTTTTCAATTTCCCCCTCCTCTTTCCAGTTGCCGCGCTGGATTTCCTGATATAGCTCGGAGGTTTTGTAAATTGTCAGCATAGACGATTCGATAATCTGTGGGTGGAGCTGATTGAACAGTTCCGCAGTCGCCTTTGCACCGATTTCGCCGCGGCCAGCGCCGGAAATACCAGTGAGATAGAAAAAGTTGTAGCTGATGTCAGCGGCCTCTAACTTTCTGCATTGTTCAAGAACATCACTGGCCCGAAAGCCCTTGTTCATAAAAACCAGCGCCTCATCATCACCAGTTTCCACACCCAAGGTCAGTCCGTTATATCCTAAAGCACGAAGTTCTTTCAGTTCGTCCACTGTTTTCGTGGAAATGTCGGTGATCCTGCCAAAGCAGCCAATCGATGAATAATTGGGACAATACTTTTTCACCATTTGAGCCAATGTTTTCAGTTTGTCGGTGGTCAGGACAAAGGGATTTGCGCCTGTGAAGAAAACCCGGAACCAGGGTGCGTCCTGGCAGTAGCGGCTGACCGCAGCCAAATCTTCCTCCACCTCGGACGGCGGGGACATTCTGAACTTGAACGGCAAATCCTCATACAGCGTACAGAATTTGCAGGAGTGGTGTGTGCAGCCCGCAGTAACCTGAATCAGCAGGGACGCGGCCTCATAGGGCGGACGCCAGATTGTTCCATCAAAGTGCATAGATCATATCTCCTTTTCAAAATCAATCAGGAATTTCCTGTTGCCATCATAGTACAACCGGCAACGGTTAAATTCAAGTACGCAACTTTTTTAGTAGTAGTATTGTTTTCTGTACTAATACTAATTTTATGGCCTACATTGATTTTGAAATTGAGATGGTATATACTATCTCCAAAGAAGCGAAGGGAGATATAGCTATGGCCGGGAATAAATTTCAAACGCAGGATATGATGGCCCGCTGTGTGCCAATGACCAGTGTGCAGGCGGTTTTGGGCGGCAAGTGGAAAATCTTGATCTTGTGGTATATCGCATTTTATAAAGTTCAACGCTTTGGTCAGCTCATGCGCCGCCTGGACGGGATTACTCAGTCCTCATTGACAAAGCAGCTCCGTGAATTGGAGCAAGACGGATTTTTGCATCGTGAGATTTACAAGGAAATTCCCCCAAAAGTGGAATATTCCTTGACGGAACTGGGACAAAGTTTTACTCCGATTCTGAACCAAATGATGATATGGAGCGAGGCGCATCTCTGCCCCCCTGATTATATCAATCCTTTCGGAGAAGAAAGAATACTGCCTGAGTAATCTATGAAAGATTTACACCAGGAGGGCAGTCCTCCTGGTGTAATCAGCTTAAATGTTTTCGTAGGAAACCAATTCGTCCACAGGGATGCGCGTCTGGCTGTGCCGCTCCGGGTCAGCGAAGTTCTCACCAGCGTAGCCGATAGCCAGAATGTTGACCGGCTCCAAGTTGGCGGAGAGGTCAAACTCCCGGCACAGAACATCCGGCTTGAAGTAGCACACCCATACGCTGCCCAAGCCCAGCTCCGTGGCCTGGAGCATCATGTGATCGGTCAGGATGGACGTGTCAATGTCCCCGGTCTGCTTTTGGTCGAAGGGCCGCACCCACGCCTTGTTGTGGTCGGCGCAGACGATGATGGCCAGGGGCGCGCCATAGATGCCAGCGGCCTTGCCGATCTTCGCCAGCCCTTCCTCGCTCTGAACAACGATCAGGTGAACCGGCTGAAGGTTGGCGGCGGTGGGGGCCACATGAGCGGCCTCCAGAATCTTCTCCAGCTTTTCCGGCTCCACCTTCTGGTCGGTGTAGCTGCGGATGGAGCAGCGGGTCTTTGCAATCGTGATAAAATCCATGATAGATTTCCTCCAATTTGATTTGATGGCTGGCCTGCCAGGGCAACCACCTGATATGATTTTAACACAATCAGGGCGGCCCGCAAGATTGCACTTTTTCGGTAGATACTTCCCAAAAAGTAAGTCCTTTTCTAAATCGACGCACTATGATATACTTGCCGTGAGGTGATTCCATGAAACAGCAGCAATTTAACTGCCCTGTCGAGGCAACACTGTCACTGATTGGCGGGAAATATAAACCGCTTATCCTCTGGCATCTGGTGGATTGCCCTCTGCACTATATGGAGTTGCAGCGGAGGATTCCCAGCGCAACGCCCAAAATGCTCTCCCAGCAGCTCCGCGATCTGGAGGACTGCGGCATGGTACATAGAGAAGTGATCCCGGAGAAGCCGCCCAAAACGGTATACTCTCTGACGGCTTTTGGGGAAAGCATCATCCCGGTTTTGGATGCTATGTGTCAGTGGGGAACTGCCTATATGGATGGTCTGGATGTTCAGTATCCATGTTGTAGCGCAGGGGCATGATAAAGGGGACATAGCTGCCTGTTGAGCGGCTATGTCCCCTTTTCGCTATATCAGATTTGTGACTGCCGGATATAATTGCACAGCACCGCAAAATCAATATTGGGATTCTCCCTCAAAATCTTCTGCATACTTTCCTCCGCCTGCCGGTGTAGGGCGGGCTTTTTCAAATCGTCCAGCCGGAAGAAAATATTCAGCCGTCTGCCAACCGCAAACAGAAGTTTTTCATCTGGCGGGAGTTGTAAAAAGCGTTCAATCACAGAAAGCATTTGTGCCTTGTCCGTCTGTAAATTGCCGCGCACTTCCAAAAGCAAATTGATGATATGCTCGTTTATATAGAAACTGTCCATTGGCTGAAGTTGTTGCAAAAAGGATTTTTGCTCTACTGCAATTTCTTCCTCCGATTGCAGCGTGAATGAGCCGTTTCGGACGAACTCGCCTAACTTCGATTCCGGCTTGATTCCAGTGGCATGGACACGGATATAGTCGGGCCGGATGATGTTCAGCGCCTCGGCGGTAGCGGCGGCATTTTCTTCGGATAGCTCTTTGCCGCCGATGCCCAGCAGAATAAACTCGGACAAGATCATACCGGCCTCTTTTGCCATGCAGCCGCTTTCCACCACCGTGTCAGCTTGAAAGCCCTTGTTAATGAGTTTCAATATCTGATCGGAGCCGGTTTCCATCCCGCAGTACAGATGATTCAAGCCAGCTTGCCGGAGGGCCTGCAATTCGGATAAAGTCTTGCGGGTGATACTGTCGGCGCGGGCATAGGTCGTGATGTATTGCAGATTGGGGAAATAGCGGTTGAGGGCGTCCAGTATGCGAAGCAGATAGTCGGTTTTCAGCACCAGGGCATCACCGTCCTGCAAGAAACAGGATGTGAAATTTTTGCCTTTGTTAAGCTGGGCCTGTTTCGCTATATCTTCTATGGTTTCCTCAATGGGCCGCATGGAAAACTGCATGGATTTGTAAAGGCCGCAGAAATAGCATTTGTTCCAATGGCATCCCCGTGTGACGCGAACCAGCAGGCTGTTACTTTCAGAGGGGGGACGAATCGGCCCAATCTCTACATTTTTCATAAGAGGTTTCCTTTCGTTGTAATTGCAATAAACATACCATCTTATAAAAAAGAGAGCAAGAACGTACTTTTAGGGAAGGTACTTTCCAAAACAATAGCACCTATTTGACATAGTTAGTAACTGTTTCAGATCACTTTAGAAAATTGTTGAACATAGGCTGTACCCCTTGATGGAAAACGGGCATAGCCGCCATTAGGTGGCTATGCCCGTTGTTTATCAGATTGCGGGTACTTATTTCACGATATAGGTGATGGGTGCGGAGGTGTCTATGCCAGCATACATGGTTTCAAAGCCCGCATAGCGATCCAGCCCTTTTTCCATGTTTGCATCCAGAGCGCGAAAATGTTCGTCGCGCTGGGCTTCGGTGTCGAAATAGATTACATTGCTTTCGGGCAGACCATTTGCTGCTACGCCGGTTTTGTCTACGGGCGCACCATAAATATCGCCAGACTGCACCGGGCTTGCCATTAGAGCCTCACTTGTATCAAATCCAGCGGACTTGCCATCATCTTTGAAAAAGGTTCCAAAGGTGTCCGCAATCTGCGGAGCGGAGGCCGGTTTACCCACAATGTTGATATTGTCGTTCTGCTCCATGGGATCAGCCTGCTGTGCATTTGCGGAGGTTGCAAATGCCGTGGTTACTCCACAAACCAGGGCCAGTGCCAGAACAAGAGAGAAAATAGATGCTTTTTTGATTTTCATAATTGCGGTTATCCTTTCTTCAATCGCGTTTTTACTAAAATTGCTGCACAAGGGAGCAAAGCCGCTCCGAGTTTCTTCCATGCTGATGAGTGTCCGCGCATAAGCCGCTCTTGTGTTCTCCCCAAAAAGATGCACCACTGCTTCGTCGCACGATAGTTCAATATCCCGGTTCACAAGGATATACATAACCCAAACCAAGGGATTAAACCAATGCACACACACCGTCGCAATCAACACTAATTTTGTAATGCTGTCAAACCGCCGGATATGCACATATTCATGCTCCAAAACATGTAGAAGTGACTTTGTATTAGCCCATTCAGTAGATATTGGCATCAGAATTACGGGGTGAAATACGCCATAGGTGAGCGGAGCAGAAAACCGGCTGGACTGCCGAACGGAAATTGGGCGCTTCTGTTGATGCTTATTCAGCCAGCTTCTAATGAAGGCATTTTCTACTGGAAATGAGGTTTGAAATTCTTGTCGGCACTTCCAATATGCTACACCAAAAACCAGAGCACAAATTAATGCACCAGCGGCCCAAATGACCACCCAAACAGAAATTATATTTGTGGACATTGTAGTCTTTTGCCCAGCTACTTCAACTGGCATCAACGCAACTGTAAGGGGGCTTTCTGCAACGTCTATTCCTGATACATGACTGCCTAATAAGGAATAGACACTAAATGCAGAGGGGAAAGAGAACGGGAGCAGCAGGCGCACAACGGCTGTTCCCCAAAGCGCCAAAAAGGTCTTTTTCGGGAGACGGTTGATTGCCAAGGTACGAATGACGGTGATTGCCAAAATCATCACGCCTCCCGCAAAACTCATTTGCAACAGGCTCATTTGCATCACCTCATTCCAAGTCGCCAACAATCTGTTTCAGCTTTTCGATCTGCTCGGCGCTCAACTTTTTTCGCCCCAGCAAAGCCGCAAACAGTTTGTCCGCACATCCGTCATACACCCTGTCGATCAGTTCGTTTGTTTCTGCCTCCTGTACTTCTGCCTGCGGCACAAGCGCGTGACACATGAAACCGGGGTCGGAGCGTTCAATCGCGCCCTTTTTGATGCACCGCTTAATCAAGGTATAGGTCGTATTTACATTCCAACCCAATTCCTCGGTCAGCAGTTTAGCGATATGCTTCGCAGGAACATCGCCATCGCGCCAAAGGACAGACATTACTTTCAGTTCAGAAGCAAACAGTTTAGTTTCCATTCGGTAGCACCTCCTTTTTAAGACCGTAGTAGTGGCCACGCTGTTATACTACCACAGTCTTAAATAAATGTCAATACTACTGTGGTCTTAAATTTTGATTCGATTGATAAGTAACGCTCTTACTTTTTTGACAAACAAAATAAATTCTTTTGCATAATTCAGAACCACATAGCTTGTTCATCTCTAAATTTAGGAACCGGCCCATCCTGATACGGGTCATAGCGATGCTCATTACAGCCAAACTCCTGCAAAAAGCAGATCATATCCTCCGCCGTCCATTTCACAAGGGTCATGCCATCAAAGGCTTCCACCTTGCCGTCGTCCATCGTATTCTTAAAATACCACTCAACGATGGTCTGATCCTCTTTGTGGAAATACTGCTTGATGTCCCATTGGAGAACGGTTCCGCGTGTATTCCATTCCTCAAACCAGTGCTTTACCATAGCAACGCCCTGATACTGCGGCCCCCAGCTTTCGATGTAAAGGGCATCAGCAGAAAATATATCCTCTATGCCGAGGTCTTTCTTTTGCAGCCACATATCAAACCATAGTCTGATGATTTTTTCTCGCTTGTCCATGCTGTCCTCCTATATCCGCTGCCAAAGCAGCATATTGTTTTCAAATAGAGCGTTCACCCTGCCAGTGTCCTTCAGCCACGCCAGATAGGAGCGGACGGTGCTGCCCACCAAAACATACTGTTCAAAATTCATTGTCAGCCCGTAGTCCGCAAACAGCTTTTGCAGGATTGCTTCAAAGCAAAGCGGCTCCTGACAGATACCTGTGATCTTGTCCGCAATCTTCAGCACCTTGTCGATGTTGTACTGCGCGAGATCGGCTACATCCTCGGAGGCTGCTGCATGGGCCGGGACGAACATTTTTGCCCGCAGGGATTTGACCATTTCCAGCGTGTCCAGATAGGCGGCAACATCATAGATAAAGCCGATCTGATACTTGTCCAGCGTTTCCCGGCTGGACAGGCAATCCGCCAGATAGACTACATCATCAGGCGTCCGAAAGCCCACCATATCAAAGAAATGCCCTGGCAGGGGGAGGATCTCAAAGCCCTCCGGCAAGGATTCCTGGGTCAGCTCCTGGGCGTCGCTCTCCTGGGCCATGAGGAATTTGTGCCGCAGCTCCTTACACGGGTAGCCGCCATACAAAAAGGACGGTTCCAGGATAGGGTGGCGAGTAAAGGCGCAGTCGATCCCCGGAGCGTAGATTTTGCACCCGGTCTGGCCCTGCAAATACCTGTTGCCGCCGATGTGGTCAGCGTTGGAGTGGGTGTTGTAGATCGTGGTAAGCCGCCAGCCGTTGGCGTCCAGAAGCTGCCGCACCTTACGCCCCGCGTCCTTATCGTTGCCGCTGTCAATCAGGCAAACGTCCTGCTCGTTCAGCTTCACCAGCCCAATTTTTGCTGGACTTTGGATATAGTAGCTCTGTTCCGAAACTTGAATTAGAAGCTGTATTCATAAGCGTTTGAGCAGCGTGTGGAAATGAGAAATTATGACCATAGCCTCAGCAGAGGAAACG
>NZ_QWKI01000030.1 GCF_009911645.1 Pseudoflavonifractor sp. 60 | reverse complement strand
AGGATCAGGTTGGTGGACAGCTGATTGCTCATCTCCTCGGGGACGGCCACCTTCTGGAAGTCGCCGAAGCCGGTGGTGATGCCATAGGCGACCCGGCCCTCGTTGGCAATTTTCTCGGCCAGGGCGCGGGACTTCTGCATGGCCTCCAATGCTGAGGCCGCCAGCTCCACAGAGGCGTGGTACCGGGAGACGGCAACAAAGCTCTCTAACGTCAGGCTGTGGCCGTCCAGGACTACGTGTTTGATGGCGGAAGGATTCATAATCATAGGAGCTTACCTCACTTTTATTGTTATTTTATCCGGCAAAAGGCCGGGAGCTTACCAAATCAAGGGCGGCCCCCAAAGGGCAGGGGTCCCTTCGAGGGCCGCAGATGCTCAGATCCGTTTGCGGGAGAAACCCCGAGGATTGTCGGTTGCTGAGCGTACTGGAATACTTGGATTCTTTTCCCGGGCCAAGATCAGGATTTCCTGGGTGTCCTTCCGGGTAAAGAAGAAGCGTTTGCTGGCGTTGCCCCGCCCGAAGTGGAGGGCAATGAGGTCAGGGTGGTTCCGGTCCTCCACCACAATGGCGTTGATCTCCTCCCAGGGCCAGAAGTTGTAGTTGGTGGTAATTTTCATTTGATAGAAGATCTCCAGCCCCCGCTGGGTCACCGCCACGTCCTTTTTTGTCAGGAGTGTGAGGGTGTAGAGGGCGCCGAAAACCAGGGCGATCTTGAAACGGGTCAAGATGCCGCCCACCAACAGAAGGACCACCATGGCCCAGCAGGTGTAGATGACATAGGGCTTCCGGGGCTTCAGCTCCCGGGGGCTGTAGATTGGACCGGTCAAATCGGCCCAGGGGAGAGATCGTTTGCTCACAGGCGGGTTCCTTTCTTATCAAAACTCGAAAACGGAGTGGATCAGGCGCTGATCTTGGGGGCCTTGCCGGCGGCGCGGCGGGCCTCCAGGTTCTTCACGGCTTTCTCGTGGGCGTCAGCGGGGGCCTGAGCCGGCTTGCCGGCCTTGGTCTTGCCGAAGATGTTGGTGTAGGAGCCGTCAGCCCAGAAGATGTTGCGGCCCAGGAAAGCGGTGATGGTGGCGTAGATGGGATTGAGCAGATTGACGAAGGCGAAGGGGAAGTAGACGAAGGGGCTCATGCCGAACACGCCCTGCTGATAGGCGCCGCAGCCGGTCCAGGGGAACATGGCGGCCCACAGGGTTCCGCAGTCTTCCAGGGTGCGGGACATCATATTGCGGCCCAGGCCCAGCTCGTCGTATTTCTCCACATACAGGGGGGCGGGGACGCCAATGCCCAGGAACTGGTCGCACATGGTGGCGTCGCAGAACAGGGAGGTGGCCATAGTGGCGAAAATCAGGCTGCCTACGGAGTTCAGCTTGTTCTTCAGCTTGCCGAACAGAGCCTCGGTACAGCCGCAGCGCTCCAGGGCGCCGCCGTAGGCCACGGCCAGCAGGATCAGGTTGATGGTCCACATGGTGTGGTCCATGCCGCCCCGGTTGAGCAGGCTGCACACGGTGGTGTAGGCATCGGGGCTGACGTTCATGGCGGCGGCCTCTGCCGCAACAAGGAGCTCGTCGGCGGTGTCGACGCCGAAGCCGTAGCCGTAGTGCAGCATATCAAAGAGAGCGGCCAGGCTGTCCACGCCCTGGAAGATGACGGCGAAGAGGACGCCGGTAAAGATCGAGATGGCGACGCCCACCAGACCGGGCAGCTTCATAATGCAGGCTGCGATGACCACCACAATGGGGACCAGCAGGAAGGGATTGATGTTAAAGCCGGAGGCAATCACGGTCTGGATGTCCTTGGCCACAGTGGGGTCATAGTTGCCGCTGCTGGTGGCCACACCCAGGATGCCGTACAGAACCAGGGAGATGACAAAGGTGGGGGCGGTGGTGGACACCATGGCGGTCACATGGTCAAACAGGCCGGTGCCGGACACGGCGGCGGCCAGGTTGGTGGTGTCGGACAGGGGGGAGAACTTGTCGCCCACATAGGCGCCAGAGATGGCCATGCCAGCGGTGATGGGGGCGGGGATACCCAGACCGGCGCCGATGCCCAGCATGGCGATACCCATGGTGGCGGTGGCGGTCCAGGAGGAGCCGCAGGCCAGGCCTACAATGGCGCACAGGAAGCAGCCCACAGGCAGGAACAGCTGGGGAGTGAGCAGATTCAGCCCGTAGTAAATCAGGGCGGGGATGGTGCCCGACATGAGGAAGGAGGCGACCAGCAGGCCCACCGTACACAGGATCAGGATGGCCTCCATGGTGGCGTTCAGCCGGTCGATCATACCAGCCAGCATGTCAGAGAAGCTGTGGCCGCACATACAGCCCACGATGCAGGCCACCACAATGGACACGGCCAGCGGCATATGGGCATCTACATACAGCTCGTCGGTGAAGTTCAGGCCATAGATCATCAGGCCCATCATCACCACGATAGGGAACAGCGCCTCAACTACGTTGGGCAGCCGTGCGGTGCGGGTTTTGGATTCCTTTGTTGGCATAAATGTACCCCTCTTTCTTAAATATGTTCCTCTTCCGATTTTTGCGGTCCGGCTGGATCTCCTTTTCCGGGAGGATGGTTTTCCAGGAACAGGAGCCCCTCTCCAGCAGGGCCTTGACACATTGATATCATACCACACATAGTCGTTAAAATCAACAAAAAAGTGGCGAAAAAACAAAAGTTACCTGTACAGTATTACAGCTGAACGCTGATGAACTATTTCGCTGATACGATACTGCGCAAAAGAAACCTTGGGAGAGAAGGGATTGACCGGCGGCTTGGAGGCCGGCTTTGAAAAGAGGGGCTGAGACGCTGTTTTACTTTAAGAAAAAAAGCGTTTGTCGCAGAGGGAGAAAAAAATGTGGTTTACGGAATTTGCGTTGTGCGTTATAATGGAGACAGTCAAAGGCCGGGGCACTTCCCGGAGCAGTACAATCAAATTTTATAGAAAGCAGGAGGCCCGCAAAGATGAGCATCAAATCCGATATTGAGATCGCCCAGGAGCACGTCCCTCAGCGCATTACCGAAATTGCCGCCGCCGCCGGCATCGACGAGAAGTACCTGGAGATGTACGGCAGCTACAAGGCTAAGATCGACTGCAAGCTCCTCAACGAGACCGATACCCCCGACGGCAAGCTGATCCTGGTCACCGCCATCACCCCGACCCCCGCCGGGGAGGGCAAGACCACCACCTCTGTTGGCCTGGCCGACGGCCTGCGCAAGCTGGGTAAAAAGGCCACCGTGGCCCTGCGTGAGCCCTCCCTGGGGCCGGTGTTCGGGGTCAAGGGGGGCGCGGCCGGCGGCGGCTACGCCCAGGTGGTGCCCATGGAGGACATCAACCTCCACTTTACCGGCGATTTCCACGCCATCGGCGCGGCCAACAACCTGATGGCCGCCATGCTGGATAACCACATTCAGCAGGGCAATGCCCTGGGCATCGACGTGAAGCAGATCACCTGGAAGCGGGCAGTGGACATGAACGACCGCCAGCTGCGCCACATCATCAACGGCCTGGGCGGCAAGATGCAGGGCGTCCCCCGGGAGGACGGCTTTGAGATCACCGTGGCCAGCGAGATCATGGCAGTGCTGTGCCTGTCCTCCTCCATCACCGACCTGAAGGAGCGGCTGGGCCGGATGATCGTGGCCTATACCTATGACGGCAAACCGGTCACCGCCCACGACCTGAAGGCGGAGGGGGCTATGGCCGCCCTGCTGAAGGATGCGCTGAAGCCCAACCTGGTCCAGACCCTGGAGGGCACCCCCGCCTTCATTCACGGCGGTCCCTTTGCCAACATCGCCCACGGCTGCAACTCCGTGATGGCAACCCGAATGGCCCTGAAGATGGGGGACTACACCGTCACCGAGGCCGGCTTCGCCGCCGACCTGGGGGCTGAGAAGTTCATCGATATCAAATGCCGCAAGTCCGGCCTGACCCCCTCCGCAGTGGTCATTGTGGCCACCGTCCGGGCGCTGAAATACCACGGCGGCGTACCCAAGCCCGAGCTGAACAGCGAGAATCTGGAGGCCCTGGAGAAGGGGCTGCCCAACCTGCTCCAGCACGTGGACAATGTGAAGAATGTCTACGGCCTGCCCTGCGTGGTGGCTATCAACGCCTTCCCCACTGACACCAAGGCCGAGCTGGACCTGGTGGAGCGCAAGTGTAATGAGCTGGGGGTCAACGTGGCCCTGTCCGAGGTATGGGCCAAGGGCGGCGAGGGCGGCATTGCCCTGGCAGAGGAGGTTGTCCGGCTGTGCCAGGAGCCCAACAAGTTCTCCTTCGTCTATGATGAGAAGGCCCCCATTGAGGAGAAGCTGAACACCATTGTGACCCAGGTGTACCACGGCGACAAGGTGGTCCTAACCCCCAACGCCAAAAAGCAGGCCCAGCAGCTCACCGACCTGGGCTTTGGCGATCTGCCCATCTGCATGGCCAAGACTCAGTACTCCTTCTCGGACAACGCGGCCCTGCTGGGAGCGCCCAAGGGCTTTGAGGTCACGGTGCGCAACCTGAAGGTGTGTGCCGGCGCCGGCTTCATTGTGGCCCTCACCGGCGACATTATGACCATGCCCGGTCTGCCCAAGGTCCCCGCCGCCGAGAAGATCGACGTGGACGAGAACGGCAAGATTACCGGTCTGTTCTAAGCGAGACGTTTCGATCCAACATAAAAAACGCCCCCGCTCCCCGGCTTCGGCTAGGGAGCGGGGGCGGCTTTATGGACTCGGAGGAACTAATAATTATTCATACGGCGATGGGCCACAGGGCAGAATGGCTGCCAGGAGCAATGTAAAATACCTCACACAAATGGGAGATATGGCAAAAACACAGGGCTTGTAGGGATTGACAAAGAAAAAAGCCGACGGGAGACTTTTGCATACATTGTGCATAAATTTTCATTTCCCCTCTTGCAATCAGCGCTTTACCGTACTATACTGTTAATAACCCCGCCAGGAGAACATCCCTCAGGCGTGGCAAATGTGGTTTGTAATTGTGGAGGGAAACGACGATGAACGAAAAGAAATTCAAGCTGGCAGTGCCCCATGTGTATATTCTGCTGCTGGCCATCATCCTGATTTGCAGTGTATTGACCTATATCATCCCCGCAGGCGTCTATGACATGGTAGAGATCAACGACCGCACCGTGGTGGACGCGGCCACCTACCACCACGTGGACCCGACCCCAGTCACGCTGATGCAGTTTCTCACCTCGGTCCCACGGGGAATGCAGGAGACCGCTCAGATCATCTTCTTCATCTTTATTGTGGGGGGCGCAATGGCGGTGGTCACCGATACCAAGGCCATTGAAGCCGGAATCGGACGGCTGGTCAAGGCCATGCGGGGGGCGTCCTGGGTCATGCTCCCCCTGGTCACCATACTGATCTCCATCTGCGGGGCGGTGTTCGGCCTGGCGGAGGAGACCATCCCCCTGATCCCCATTTTTGTCTCCATCTGCGTGGCCATGGGATACGACTCCATGACCGGCGCCGCCATTGTGCTGTGCGGAACAGCCGCTGGCTTCACAGGGGCCTTTATCAACCCCTTCACCGTTCAGGTGGCCCAGGGCATTGCGGAGCTGCCCTCCCTGTCCGGCATGGAGTTCCGAATCATGCTCTACATCTTTATGACCCTGCTCACCTCCGGGTATATTCTGTGGTATGCCCTCCGGGTGAAAAAGGACCCCCAGCTGTCCTCCATGCGCGAGTTTGACAGGACCCGAGAGGACACCATGGACCTGGACAATCTCCCCAGCTTCGGGACCCGGGAAGTCATCATTCTGCTGATTTTTGTGGGCTCCGTTGTGCTGCTGGTGGCAGGCGTCCTTCTCTACGGCTGGTATATGGACCAGATTGCCGCCCTGTTTCTGGGTATGTCCATCCTTGTGGGCCTGGTGTCCGGCAAGGGCATGAACCATTACGCCGCCATCCTGGGCAAGGGTATGGCCGATGTGACCACCGGCGCTCTGGTGGTGGGCATCGCCCGGGGCATTCTGGTGGTAATGACCGACGGTCAGATCCTCCACACCGTCCTCCACGCTGTGGCGGGGGTGCTGGGCAGCCTGCCCGCTATGGTGGCCGCCGTGGGGATGTACATCTTCCAGTGCCTGCTCAACTTCTTGGTGCCCTCCGGCTCCGGACAGGCCGCGGTCTCCCTGCCCATCCTGGTCCCCCTGGGCGACCTGGTGGGGGTCTCCCGGCAGACCGCCTGCATCGCCTTCCAGATCGGCGACGGCATCTCCAACATCTTCACCCCCACCTCCGGCTACTTTATGGCCGGCCTGGCTATGGCCAAAATCCCCTGGGCCAAGTGGGCCAAGTGGATCCTGCCCCTCATCGGTCTGCAATATCTGCTGGGCGCGGCCTTTGTCATTGCCGCCCAAATGATGAACCTGGGGCCATTCTAAATAAAATTTCTCTCCCCTTCCCCGCCGGGGGATGGGGAGAGCACATTGTATCATGAGGAGATTATAATGAAGCGCTATGAGGAGTATACATCGCTGATCTGCTCCAAGATCCAGACATACCAGGGGGAGCTGGCCGCCCTCAGCGACCAGATCGCGGACCATCCGGAGCTCTCCGGCCAGGAGTACCAGACCTCCAGGACCATTGTGGAGTTGCTGCGCCGCCACGGCTGGCAGGTGGAGTACCCCTTTGCGGGGCTGGACACCTCCTTCCGGGCGGTGCGGGGAGAAAACCGCCGCAGCCGCAGGGCGGCCCTTCTGGCGGAGTACGACGCCCTGCCCGAAATCGGCCACGCCTGCGGCCACTGCCTGTCGGGCTCCATCACCATTCTTGCGGCGCTGGCGCTGGCGGAGCTCCAGGATCAGCTGGACACCGACATTCACATCGTAGGGACCCCCACAGAGGAGACCGACGGGGCCAAGTGCGGCATGGTGGAGCAGGGAGTCTTTGACGGCTATGACATGGCCATCATGGTCCACCTGTACAACTCCAATCTCATCGCCCCCAAGCTCCAGGGGCTGGCCTCCTACCTCTACCGCTTCCACGGCAGGGCGGCCCACGCCTCCGCCGCCCCCTGGGAGGGGGCCAACGCCTTCAACGCCGCCCAGCTCATGTTCCACGCCGTGGATATGCTGCGCCAGCACAGCAGGCCCGACGCCCAGTTCCATGGCATCATCCGCCACGGCGGCGAGGCCCCCAATATCGTCCCCGAGGAGGTGACGGCGGAGTTCTATATCCGGGCCCTGGACAAACACTACCTCCAGGAGCTGGTGGACAAGGTGGACGACTGCGCCCGGGGGGCGGCCATTGCAACCCAGACCACCTGGGACAAGGTGGCCACCGCCGCCGTCTACGACAATCTCAAGCCCAATCCCGCCGGCGCCGCCGCTCTGAAGGAGGTCTACGCCGAGCTGGGCCTGCCCCTCAACGGCGACCCGGACAAGCTCTTTGGCTCCTCCGACATGGGCAACGTGAGCTTTGCCTGTCCCGGCTTCCACCCCTGTCTTCAGCTGGTGGACCCGGAGGTGGCCATCCACACCCGGGAGTTCGCCGCGGCGGTGAAGACCCCACGGGGACACCAGGCCCTGGCTGATGGGGCCAAAATCATTGCCTTCACCGTTGCCAAGCTCTTCGGGGACGAGGCGCGGTTCCAGGCGATGAAGGCGGATTTTCAGAATCATTAGACTCCAGCAGAGACCGGCCCCCGCCGGTCTCTTTTGCTGTCAGCACTCAATGCTCAGCCCCGGCCTGCCCTGCTTCACCGCCTCCGCCAGGAGGAGGCTGGGGGGATGCCCCGGCCTGTGGGAGACCAGCTTCAAGCGCTTAGGCTCCAGCCCGTGTCCCCGCAGGGCGCACAGCACATCCACCAGCCGCTCCGGACGGTGGCACAGGGCAAACCGCCCCCCGTTCCTCACCAGCCGTCCTGCGGCGGCGCACAGCTGGTCCAGGGTACACAGCTCCTCGCTCCGGGCAGGGCCGCCGCTTTTGCCGCTGTTTGTCGGGAAGTAGGGTGGATTGGAGATCGCCAGGTCAAAGCTGCCAGCGGCCAGGGGCTTCTCCCGCAGGTCCCCGCAGAGGATCGTCCCTGGCAGACCATTGGCCGCCAGATTCTCCCGTGCGGTCCCGGCGGCCAGAGGTGCGATGTCAATGCCGGTGAGGGACAGCTCCTTCTCCCGCCGGGCCAGCAGCAGGAGCAGAGCCCCGCTCCCCGTCCCCAGGTCGCACACCCGCCACCTCCGCTTCACGCTGGCAAACTCTCCCAGGGCCAGCGTGTCGCCCCCCAGGGGAAAGACGCCCTCCGGCCAGGTGAGGGTGTAGGGTCCCAGCTGTTCCTGTTTCATCACGGCGTTGCCTCCCGGTTTTTATAAGAAAAGGATACCACATTTTCCCCGTCTGTGCTATAATATTTCAAACTGACTTTTTTCGCGGAGGTGCGTAAGGTGAGCGGAACTCTCTATTTAGTCCCAACCCCCATCGGCAATCTGGGGGACATCTCCCCGCGTATGGCGGATACTCTGGCTCAGGCGGACTTTATCGCCGCCGAGGACACCCGGGTCACTGTGAAGCTGCTCAACCACCTGGGCATTAAGAAGCCTATGGCCGCCTACCACCGGCACAACACCGAAGCCAGCGGCCGGGCCATTGTGAACCGGCTGCTGGCGGGGGAGAGCTGCGCCCTGGTCACCGACGCAGGCACGCCAGCCATCTCAGACCCCGGGGAGGAACTGGTGTCCCAGTGCGCCCAACTGGGCATTCCGGTGTGCGCTGTCCCCGGTCCCTGCGCACTGGTCACTGCCTTGGCCGTCTCCGGACAGCCCACGGGGCGCTTCACCTTCGAGGGCTTTCTGGCTATGAACAAGAAGAACCGCCGGGCCCATCTGGAGTCCCTCCGCTGGGAACAGCGCACCATGATCTTTTATGAGGCCCCCCACAAGCTGGCTGCGACCCTCCAGGACCTGGCGGACACCTTTGGCGCCGAACGGACTGTCTCCCTGTGCCGGGAGCTGACCAAGCTCCACGAGGAGATTGTCCGCACAACTCTGGGCCAGGCCGCCGCCTGCTATCAGGAGAACACCCCTAAGGGGGAATTTGTGCTGGTGGTCCGGGGGGCGGAGCGGCCCGAGGAGCTGGAGCCAACCCTGGAGGACGGCCTGGTCCTGGTGGAGCGGCTGCGGGAGGAGGGCCTCTCCCTGCGGGACGCGGTGAAGCGGGCGGCTAAGGAGCTGGGGCTGTCCCGGAATCAGCTCTACAATTTGGCGATGGACAGGTAAAAATTCGCACCCATTTGGTGAAAAATGGATAGAATAGAGAAAAAGCAGAATAAAGAGGTGCTGTCCAATGAATGATAATATTGAGAATTATATCCAGCCGGGCAAGCGTGTCCATCTGGTGGGGATCGGCGGCGTGTCCATGGCCCCCCTGGCCGAGGTGCTGAAGGGGAAGGGGGTCACGGTCACCGGCTCTGATATGAGCGAGAGCGCCGCCGTGGCCCATCTCCGGTCTCTGGACATCCCGGTGGTCATCGGTCACCTGCCGGAAAGCGTGGCGGGGGCGGGATGCGTCATCCGAACCGCCGCCGTCCACAACGACAACCCGGAGATCGCCGCCGCCCTGGCGGGGGGCATCCCCGTCTTCGAGCGGGCCCAGGCCTGGGGGGCGCTGATGCGGCACTACAAAAATGCCCTGTGCGTGGCGGGGACCCACGGCAAAACCACTACCACCTCCATGTGTACCCACATCTTTCTTGCTGCCGGACGGGACCCCTCGGTGATGATCGGCGGAACCCTGCCCATCCTGGGAGCGGGGCACCGGGTGGGGCAGGGGGACACCATTATTGCCGAGTCCTGCGAGTACTGCAACTCCTTCCTGTCCTTTGCCCCTACGGTGGCGGTGATTCTCAATGTGGAGGCCGACCATCTGGACTTCTTCCAGGACCTGGAGGACATTGAGCGGTCTTTCCGGCAGTTTGCGGAGCTGATCCCCGCCTCCGGCGGCTATGTGGTGGCTAACTGGGACAACGCCAACGTGCGGAAAACCCTGGCGGGCTTCCAAAAGTCCCTGTTCCGATTCAGTCTGACGGACCACGATGCCCACTGCCGCGCCGAAAATATCACTTGGGAGAACGGCCTGCCTACCTTTAATATTGTGGTCCATGGGGAGAAATACGCCCATGTGTCCCTCCGGGTGGGGGGAGAACACAACCTCTCCAACGCCCTGGCCGCCGCCTCTGCCGCCTATGTGCTGGGAGTGCCGGGCGAGGCGGTGGAAAAGGGGCTGGACGCCTTCACCGGGGCGGGCCGCCGCTTTGAACGGAAGGGGACCTATCATGGAGCCGATGTATACGACGACTACGCCCACCACCCCGACGAGCTGCGGGCTCTGCTCACCACGGCCAAAACTCTGGGCTATGAGCGGGTCCTGTGTGCCTTTCAGCCCCACACCTACTCCCGTACCGCCGCCCTCTTCGACGGCTTTGCCGCCGTGCTGAAGCTGGCCGATATCACGATACTGGCGGATATCTACGCCGCCCGGGAGACCGATACTCTGGGTATGTCCTCCCAGAAGCTGGCGCAGCACATCCCCGGCGCGGAGTATGCGGGCAGTCTGGAGGCCGTGACCGCCCGTCTGGCGGAGCTGGCCCGGCCCGGGGACCTGATCCTCACTGTGGGCGCGGGGGATATAAACCTGGCCGGCGAGGCGCTGGTGACACCTGGTTAGATTTTAAGTTTTTTCCTTCTTTTATCTTTACAAAACATATCTCATGGTGTAAAATAGGAGGGATGACAGGGGCTGTAACAGAACAGAAGGAGGCGGAGTATGACCAAACAAAGTAAACAGACCATGACCTGGTCGGCTGTTCTGCTTACAATATGCGGCGCAATTTTGCTGATTCTCTTAATCGGGATGCTGTTTATCCGCTATCGGGCGGTGGAGACGGAGCTGGACCGGATGCTCAACGAGAGCCTGACCGCCCACACGGTGGAGGCGGGCGACGGCGCTGGCTATCTGATCCACTATGCCGAAACCGCCATGAAAAACGCCAATCTGCTTCTTCAGGAGGAGGCCGCCGTGCCGGAAAAGAGCCTGGCAGAGCTGACGGTGAAAACCTTCAATCTGGTGGACGACCGCATGGAGCTGAGCTATCTGGACGCCGGAGAGCTGACCGCCGCCCCCTGGGGACAGGCGGAACCGGAACTGCTGCGTGCGGTCCAGGCGGGCAACACGGGGATCAGCGGACTCATCTTCCAGCCGGACGAGGAGGAGTATGTGGTGGTGCTCCAGCCGGTGGAGTGGAAGGGGCAGGTATGGGGCGTGCTCCAGACCAAAATCAGCGCCCTCACCCTGCTCCAGCAGGGGCAGCACTCCACTTTCTTCCACAGCGTCCACAGCGTCATCGCCGGGGCGGACGGCCAAGTGGTCTTCGGCGGCGTGACGGGGGGGACAGGCCAGCTCCTGGAGGAGCTCAGCGACGGCAACGACATTACCGATGCGGATAAACAGGCCTTCTCCCAGGTCTATCAGACAAGGGAGTCCGGCTCCTTCAACTACGAGCCCCGGGGCGGCCGGTGCTACGCCGCCTGGGCCCCTATCGGCTATAATGACTGGCGGATTGTGCAGTTTTCCCAGTCCCCCAACGTGCAGATTGAGCGCAGCTCCATGGTGCAGACCGGGGTCATGTTGATTAGCCTGGTGGTGTGTGCTGTACTGGCGGCTATGATCTGGCGTCAGCGGGCCAAGCTGGCGGAGGAGAAGCTGCGCTATGACGCCCTGGCCCAGTTCAAGGATACCCTTCTCTTTGAGTATGACTGTGCCAATGACACCCTGGAATTTACCTCCAACGCCCTGGAAACCCTGGCGCTGGACACTCCTCGTCTGACCGGGGTCATTCAGAACAAAAATATTGCCTCTGTTTTCCATCCGGACGAGATAGAAAAGGTGTGCAAAATTCTTCAGCGGGCATCCCATATGACCCCGGACCAGATTGAACACGACCGCATTCGCATGAAGCGGCGAAATGGGGACTACAGCTGGTACCGCAGTCAATACAGGGCGGTGTATAACCCCAATGGCAAGGTAATTCGGGTTATTGGGACCCTGACCGATATCAGCGCCCAAATCGTGCGGGAGCTGGAGCTGCGCCAGCAGGCCCAGCAGGACCCCCTCACCGGGCTGTACAACCGGGCCGGCGTGAAGCTAATCGACGCCCGTCTGGAGCAGATCTCCCGGGGCATTCTCTTCATGCTGGACCTGGACGACTTCAAATCCATTAACGACACCTACGGCCACGCCGCCGGAGATCAGGTGCTGATTGCCATTGGGAACATTCTGGATGAGACCTTCCGAACCGACGACATTGTGGCCCGGGTGGGCGGCGATGAGTTTGTGGCTTTCCTGTCCGGCTCGGACAACGAGGGTATGGCCCGGGAGAAGGCCCAGGAGCTGCTGGACCGGGTTCATGACCTCAAGATCGAGGGCATCGACCACACCATCAGCGTCAGTATTGGCATCTCCAGCGCCCCCACCCACGGCAGGACTTACGAGAGTCTCAGCTCCGGGGCGGACAAGGCGATGTATAAGATCAAAAACGAGGGGAAGGGCTCCTATTCCATCCTCTGATCCCACAATTATCAGAAAACGCCGGAGGAATTCCAATTCCTCCGGCGTTTTTATGGGAAGCTGCCCATATCCAAACACAAACTGTATCCCATTTGTTCGTCCAATCGGGATACAAGGGGGCTATCGCGCTTATAGGGTTTGCTCCAGGGTCTGGACATAGGAATTGGGGGGCATGACCCCCACCTTGCGGTCAATCTCCTTACCGTCCTTGAAGAAAATGACAGTGGGAATGTTGCTCACCTGATAGGCAATGGCCAGCTCCGCCTCCTCATCGGTATTCACCTTGCCAATGATGGCCTTGCCCTCATACTGCTCCGCCAGGCTCTCGATCACAGGGCCGAGCATCATGCAGGGACCGCACCAGGGGGCCCAAAAATCCACCATCACCAGTTTCTCCCCCTTCAGGGCCTGGTCAAAGCGCTCCTTGTTGAAATGAATCATAAAACATCTTCCTTTCTTTGGTATTTACCCGTCTAAATATGCGCAGGCGGACAGGCCGGCCACATGGCCTTCTCCCACCGCCTTGGCCGCCTGAAGGGGTTCGCCGGTGCAGTCCCCCGCGGCAAAGACCCCAGGAATGTTGGTGGCCATCCGCCGGTCCACCTGGATGACTCCATCCTCTACCGCCAGGGCCGGCAGCAGATCAGTGGGGGCCACCGCCCGTCGCAGGATGAACACCCCGTCGCAGGGGAGCAGGGCTCCGTCCGCCTCCAGGCCGGTGACGGAGCGCTCACCCTTCACGGCCAGCCGCCCCGCTTTCATATAGGGGATGCCCTCCTCCAGCCCCTGGGCCGGTCGGGGGGAGACGTAGACCACCTGGCAGCCCAGGCTGTGGAGGTAGTTGGCCTCCTGGGGGGCGTCGGCGGACAGCCCCACCACCACAACGGGCCGGTTCCGGTAGAGCATCCCGTCACAGGTGGCGCAGTAGCTGACCCCGCGGCCCAGATACTCCCCCTCGCCGGGGTACTTCGCCTGACGCACGACCCCCGGGGCCAGCACCAGCGCCCGGCCCTGGTACACCTGACTGCCCACCGTCACCGAGAAGCCGTTCCAGACCAGCAGGGACAGCGCCTTGCCGGTGACAAACTCAGCCCCCGCTCCCTCTGCGTGGCGATGATATTCCTCCAGAAGCTCCATGCCGGTCCGTCCGGGCAGCCCCAGATAGTTGTCGACCCGCTCCGCCTTGGCCAGCGGGCTGTCCTGCCAGCGGTTCCCGATCACCAGAACGCTCTTGTCCCGCCCTCGGGCCGCCACCGCCGCCGCCAGCCCCGCCGGGCCCGCGCCTAGAACCAGAATATCGTACATTCCCTTTCACCTTCCTTACTCTTCTTTTCTTTTTTGTAAAAAAGAAAAGAAGCAAAAGAAAAAACTTCTGGAAAAAACTCCGCTGCGCTCCGTTTTTTCCCCGCGCTCCCATGCCGGCCCGCCCCGGGAGGAGGACAGGACACAAAACGAAGCTTGCGGAGTTTTGCGCGAAAGTTTCTTTTTCGCTTCCTTTTTTCTTTCCAAAGAAAAAAGGAAGATCGAAGTTATTATATGCTCTTTTTCCAAAAGGAGCAAGGGATTTCAGGAAATACTTGCGCGGAGAGGATTTCTGGTGTAAAATAGACCCATTGACAAAGGAGGAGAGAAGCCCATGTCTGACGAGATCAAAACTGCCGCCGCAGAAGAGGGCGGGACAGAGAGCCAGAATTTTATCCATCAGTTCATCACCGAGGATATTGCTCCCGGGGGGCGCTTTGCCGGGATGCAGGTCCACACCCGTTTTCCCCCCGAGCCCAACGGCTATCTGCACATCGGCCACTGCAAGGCACTGATTATTGACTTCGGCTCCGCTGAGAAGTTCGGCGGCATCTGCAACCTGCGTATGGACGACACCAACCCCGCCAAGGAGGACTCCGAGTTTGTGGACGCCATCCAGGAGGACATCCACTGGCTGGGCTTTGACTGGAGCGACCGGTTCTTCTACGGCAGCGACTACTTCGAGAAGACCTACGAGCTGGCCATTGGTCTCATCAAAAAGGGTCTGGCCTACGTGTGCGAGCTGACCCCCGACCAGTTCAAGGAGTACCGGGGCGACGTAAACACCCCCGCCCGCTCCCCCTGGCGGGACCGCCCGGTGGAGGAGAGTCTGGACCTGTTCCAGCGGATGAAAAACGGCGAGTTCCCCGAGGGCAAGTACACCCTGCGGGCCAAGATCGACCTGGCCAGCGGCAACTTCAATATGCGCGACCCGGTGCTCTACCGCATCCGCTATATTGAGCACCACCGCCAGGGGACCAAGTGGTGTATTTTCCCCATGTACGACTTCGCCCACCCCATTCAGGACGCCCTGGAGGGGATCACCCACTCCCTGTGCTCCCTGGAGTATGAGGACCACCGCCCCCTGTACGACTGGGTCATCAACAACACCGACGTGCCCTCAAAGCCCCGGCAGATTGAGTTTGCCCGGCTGGGCATCAACTATACCGTTATGTCCAAGCGGAAGCTGCGCAAGCTGGTGGAGGAGCACTATGTCTCCGGCTGGGACGACCCCCGTATGCCGACCCTGTGCGGCCTGCGCCGGCGGGGCTACACTCCGGCCTCCATCCGCAATTTCTGCGACCGGATCGGTGTGGCAAAGAACACCTCTACCGTGGAATTTGGCTTCCTGGAGCACTGCCTGCGGGAGGACCTGAACGACCACGCCCAGCGGGTCATGGCGGTGCTGCGGCCTATCAAGCTCACCATCACCAACTACCCCGAGGGCCAGAGCGAGACCTTCCAGGTGGAGAACAACCCCAACGACCCCGCCGCCGGGACCCGGAGCGTCACCTTCTCCCGGAACCTGTATGTGGAGACGGAGGACTTTATGGAGACCCCCATCCCCAAGTACAAGCGGCTGTACCCCGACGGCCCCGAGTGCCGGCTGAAGGGGGCCTACCTCATCAAATGCACAGGCTGCGTCAAGGACCAGGCGGGCAATGTGGTGGAAATTCTGGCCACCTACGACCCCGACTCCAAGGGGGGCAACCCCGCCGACGGCCGGAAGGTGAAGGGGGCCACCATCCACTGGGTCGACGCCGCCACCGCAGTGGACGCCCAGGTGCGGCTGTACGACAACCTCTTCGCCGATGAGAACCCCGACGGCGGCGACAAGGACTTTTTGGAGTGCCTGAATTCCGGCTCTCTGGAGGTGCTGGAGGGCTGCAAGCTGGAGGCATCCCTGGCCGGTGCCCAGAGCACCGACCGCTTCCAGTTCCTGCGGCTGGGCTACTTCTGCGCCGACAGCAGGGACTCCAAGCCGGGCGCACTGGTGTTCAACCGGGCGGTCAGCCTGAAGGACGGCTTCAAGCCGGGCAAATAAATACAAAAACGGCTCCGGGACCCTCCCGGAGCCGTTTTCATGTTCGAATGGGTACAATTTCCTCATAGAGCAGAGTGCAATGCGTCCCCAGCATCCGGTGCTGGTGGTAGTGGCCGAAATACCAGTGCTGGAACCGGCACCGCTGGAATACCTCCTCCAGAAATTCGGTGAGGGCGTCGGGCCGGTACTGTCCCCGGGTCAATTCCTTCTGGAGAAAAGTGGGGGCACAGTGGGTTATGACACAGTCCACCGCCCAGCCCCGGCGCTCCAGATTTTCCCGGGCCGTCTCATACTCCTCCTGACAGGGCAGCTCCTCCTGCCACCAGGTGACCCCGTTGATCCGGTGGGGGATCCCCTGGAGCAGCAGACGGCGATGGGTCTCCTTAAACCGGGGGTCGTCGGGATTCAAGATGCCCCCGGCAATATCATGACTGCTTGCCCCGCCCATAGTGAAAAAGGTAAGCCCTTGGAGGGTATAGATCTGCCCCCGCATCAGGCGCAGGACGGAGGGGCGCAGGCGCTGGATCTGACCGCCCTGCCAGGGCTCTGGAGCAATCTGGGCCAGCAGATGGAAATTCTCGTGGTTTCCATCCACAAAAAGGGTTGTAAAGGGCCGTTCCTCCAGCCAATTCAGCCAGTATTCGTCCTCCGGACCGTTATCCCACAGACCGCCGAAGTCCCCGCAGATGATAACATAGTCCTCCTTGGTCAGGTGGAACTGCTGGGGAAACAGGGCGGGGCGAAAGCGGATAAAGTCCCCGTGGGTGTCTCCTGTGATGAAGATTGCCATATGTATTTCTTGTATTCCTTTCCGCGTAAAGTTTCCCCTCCACGGCGGGACCGAAGGGTATTCCTTTTATTGGTGGTGGGCCAGCAGGATATCCCGGGTTGCCTCCATGTGCCCCATTACGGCCAGATAGGCCCGGGCGCCGGAGGGGTCGCCGGCCACGGCGTCCAGAATGGTCCTGTGCTCCTCATAGGCCTTCTGAAACCGGCCCTCCACCTGAAATGCCTCCCGGGCGATGAAATAGAGCCGGTAGTGGTAGGAGTTGAACAGCTGGCGCAGTTCGGCGTTGCCGGAGAAGTCCACCAGAGCCTGGTGAAACTGGAGGTCGCAGTCCAGAAACGCCTCCATTTCCCCTCCGTCCTGCAAAAACTCTCCCATGGCGGCCTGGGCCTCCTCCATAGCGCGGAGGGTCTCCCGGGCGGCGGCGGTGCTGGGGCTGCGGGAGAGCTGCATGGCACAGAAGCCCTCCACGGCGGTGCGGGCCTGACAGGTCTGCAAAATATCCTCCCGGGACATCTGGTGGAGGCGGAACCCCTTGCTGGGCAGGATATCGATCAGCCGCTCCTGGCTCAGCCGCACCAGGGCGTCCTTCATGGGCGTGCGGGAGATGTTCAGCTCCGCCGCCATTTTGGTCTCGGAGTAGAGCACGCCGGGCTGAAGCTGTCCGGAGAGCACCTGGTCCCGGACGTGGTTGTATGCGGATTCCTGGAGCGGTCTGTATTCCACCATGGCAGCTCACCTCTCATTACAACTCCATTATATCCAAGCCGGGGAGTCGGGTCAACTAAAACCTTTCCCACTTTGACAATCTGGAAATCAGTCAAATCCACCAAAAAGGGGGACCGCAATTTGTGCGGTGTTGGCCTTGACATTTTACCGGTATACCGGTATACTGGTTATAGTGAAATCAATCGGACGCCACACATCCAGGATATAATTGAGGAGGAATCCATTATGAAAGAATCCTATTTTAAGCGCGTACACGCCCAGACGCCCACCCGTATGTGGATCAACAACGTCTCCCGCAGCCAGGCCGACCTGGCCATCGCCGCCGGGGCCACTGGCTGCACTCAGAATCCCGCCTACACCTGGAAGATGATGCAGGACCCCGAGGAGCGGCCCTATGTCATGGAAAAGCTGGCGGAAATCTTGAAGGACGAACCCGACGACACTCAGGCCCTGGTCAAACTCCAGCGGACCCTGGTGGAGGGCATCGCCCAGAAGTTTATGCCCATGTACGAGGCCTCCCACGGCCAGTGCGGCTATGTGAGCATCCAGGGCGACCCCTTCGACGAGACCGAGGAGTCCATCGTCAAGTACGCCAAATACAACACCGCCAATCTGCCCAATATGACTGCCAAAATCCCCGTGGTCCCCGGCGGCATCAAGGCCATCAAAAAGCTGGCCCCGGAGCGGGTCCCCATCAACACCACCGAGATTATGACCATCCGCCAGGCCCTGGATATCGCGGACATCTACGCCGGCGTGTGCGCCAAAATCGACAACCCCGCCCCCATATACTACTCCGTCATCACCGGCATCTACGACCAGTACCTGGCCAAGTATGTCCAGGACAAGGGCATTGACGTCTCCCCCGACGCGGTGTGGCAGGCCGGCCTGGCGGTGGCCAAGAAGACCTATGCCGCCGTAAAGGAGCGCAGCAGCCAAATCCGCTTCATCGGCGGCGGTGCCCGGGGCCTGCACCACTTCACCGAGATGGTGGGGGCCGACTGTGTGGTCACCATCAACTGGAAGGGCACTGCCGACCAGCTGATCGAGCAGGACCCCCCTGTGGTACAGCGCTTCGCCATGCCCATCCCCCAGTCCGTCATCGACGAACTCACCGAGAAGGTGGATGAGTTCCGCCGGGCCTACTACGTCCACGGCATCACCGAGGAGGAGTATGAGGACTACGGCCCCGTGGTGCTCTTCCGCAGCAGCTTTGAGGACGCCTGGAAGAACGCCCTGGCCGAGGTCAAGGCCCAGCGCGCCGCCCAGTAAGTAAAATAACCGCCTGCCCCTCCGTACAAAACGGAAGGGGCAGGCGGTTTTAACCCATTGATTTCAACCCATTGAGAGGTGTATTTACTCCGCCGGGGTCAGACCGTCCAGGGGGATGTCCACGCTGCCCTCTCCAATACGCAGGGTCAGCGTGCCTCCCTGGAGGTCCTCCAAGGAGGTGATCTCGTCCAGCTGGAAGGCGGCATCCAGGTCCCGGTCACTGGATGTACCGCCCAGTTCTGTCAGGGGAATGGTCCGGCCATCTTTTGTGGTCAGCGACATCCGTTCGGTGTTTACCGCCGACACCCAGCGGCTGTAGACCATCCCGTCTGTCTGGGACTGTATCTCCAGCTTCACGGGAACCGACCGCTCCAGCTGAATTTGCAGCGTCATGGGTGACAGATACAGCTGCTTCACCGTAATATCCGCGCTGTCCAGCTGTCCGGCCACCTGGTCCGGCTGGATACTGCGGCCCATATCCTGCCAGGTGATGGGGAACTGGCAGGACCAGTCGCCGGAATAGACGGTGACATATTCCATCCGGTCCAGATCAAAGCGGACCAGGTCCTTGCCGTTCAGGGCCAGACCGCTGATGTTCCAGTCCGGCTGGATGCCCTCGCTCAGCTCTATGCGCAGCAGCAATGTCAAATGGTTGTCCAGCGGGTCTCCGTCGGGCAGCACCTCGGTCTTCCACGCCCAGCTCTGGTTCAGCTCGATGGGCTCACCCGCCTGGTCCAGCAGCTGAGGCATGGACTGTTCCATACCGCCGAAGCCACGGTCAATGCCCTCCTGGTCCTCGTCCATGTCCAGCACTGTCCCCTCGGGGGCGGTGAAATCGGCCAGCGCCAGGACGGTATACCGGTCCATCAGCACCTGGGTCACATGGAGGGCGGCTCCGTTGTCCTCCACCGTCACGTCCACCGGCATAGCGCCGGGAACCAGCAGCTGCGCCTGTTCCGGGCTGGCGCCAAAGTAGTCCAGCAGCCGCTGGTCCAGCCCCGTCACCACGGCGGCGGCGCAGGTGACAATCATCAGCGCGGCGGCAATGGCGATTACAGTCAGTTTTTTCAATTTCTTCACAGAAAACTCCTCCTTTTCCGGCTCCAGAAGGCGGCGCAGCATTGTTTCCTTCTGTGACCGGGAGGGCCGCACCTGGTCAAAGACCCGGTTGAAGTCCCGTTTATCCATACGCTTCCGCCTCCAACAGTTTTTTCAGCTCTTTTCTGCCCTGGACCAGCCAGGTACGGACGGTGGAGGGATTTTTGCCCAAGATCTCCGCCGTCTCCTGGGCGGTGTAGCCCTGACAGTAGTGGAGATACAGCGTCAGCCGGTACTTCTCCGGCAGGCGCAGGACACTCTCCCATATGTCTCCGTCCTCCGGCTGTTCCCAGGTCAGCCCTTGAAAGACCTCTTCGCTCTCCCGGCGGGTCCGCCACCAGTGCTTGAGCTGGTTGCGGCACTCGTTCCGGGCGGTGACGATCAGCCAGGCCCTCTCATGCTCCGGATCACGAAAGGGTTTGGGGTACTCCATCACCTTTCGGAAAACAGTCTGGACTGCGTCCTCTGCGTCGGGTACGTTCTTCATCAGCATCAGACAAATCTGATACACCATGTCCACGTGCCGCTGGTAGAGGCTGGCCACCTCCTCTTGACTGCGAATGGGCTCCACACCGGACGCCTCCTTTCTGTTCTCTCTGTTTATAACACAATTGAAGACAGGAAAATGTTGAGGGATCATAAAAAATTCCTCGGCTCCTGCGAGTCATATCATTACAAATTTTTATTTCTTCACAGTTTCCTCACAAATATGGGCTATCCTGTGGTATTATACCAGCAAAGGGAATCCAAGTGTGCTGATTGTGGACGGTCAGGACAGGCCGGCCCTGATATCTTTCAGCCCCTGAAACATCCATAACAAACAGGAGGAGCAGCTATGGCAAAAAAACAGACGGCAGGGCGGGACAACCTGGGGCGTCTCGCCCCCAAATTCGCACAGCTCAACGATGACGTTCTCTTCGGCGAGGTGTGGTCACGGGAGGAGGAGCTCTCCCTCCGCGACCGCAGTCTGGCGACCATCGCAGCACTGTTCTCGGCGGGACTGTATCCCCAGCTCAAGTCCCACCTGGTACTGGGGAAGGAGCACGGAGTGACCCGGCAGGAGGCGGTGGAGCTGGTGACTCAGCTGGCCTTCTACTGCGGCTGGCCCAAGGCGTGGAGCACCTTCCCGCTGATCCAGGAGGTCTACGGCGAGGACAGCGGCGAGACGAACCGCCCCACTGGGCTCTCCGCCTTTCCCGTGGGGGAGAAAAACGACAGCTTCGCCCAGTATTTTATCGGGCAGAGCTACCTTGCCCCCCTGTCCACCCAGCAGGTCCCAGTGTTCAACGTGACCTTTGAACCGGGCTGCCGCAATAACTGGCACATCCACCACGCCTCCAGCGGCGGCGGACAGATGCTGATCTGTGTCAGCGGCCGGGGCTGGTATCAGGAGTGGGGCCAGGAGGCACGCCAGCTGCACCCCGGCGACGTGGTCAACATCCCCGCCGGCGTCAAGCACTGGCACGGCGCGGCCCAAGACAGCTGGTTCCAGCATCTGGCCATTGAGGTCCCCGGAACGGAGGCCCGCACGGAGTGGTGTGAGCCGGTGGACGAGGAGCAGTACAGCAGCTTGTGTTCGCGCTTGCTCTAACGGACTGGCCGAAATATCTGTGAAGCGCACCTCAAATATATCTCTGACTACATGTAGTGCCGTGTACTGCTGTCAGTACACGGCACTATACCAGATCCTATGTATTTGGTTTACGGGAAATAATCTATCAAAGAAATGAGGCCGCCATGGAAATCGTAAAACGCGGCTATATGCCGAAAGATACCACCGAATTTGGCCCCAAGGCTGCGGTCAAGCTGAACGCCGCCGCCCAGGAGCTGGTCTTCCTGATGGACCGGGGCTATGACACCAAATCCGCCTCCACCTTTGTGGGCAACCACCACCTGCTCTCAGAGCGCCAGCGGCTGGCTCTGGCCCGGATGACCTCGCCCCACGCCGCCCTGGCTGAGCGGGAGCGGAAACGGCTGCGTGAGGCCCCGCAGGCTCTGGTGCTGGACGGCTTCAACACCATCATCACCCTGGAGGTGGCCCTGTCCGGCTCTCTGCTCCTGGAGGGGATGGACGGCACCATCCGGGACCTGGCCGGGCTGCGGGGAAGCTACCGCATCGTGGACAAAACGGTGCGGGCGGTGGAGCTGCTGCTGGACCGGATGGAGACTCTGGGGGTTCAGGAAGCCCTGTTCTATCTGGACCAGCAGGTATCCAACTCAGGCCGCCTCCGGGCGTTGCTGCTGGACAAGGCGGAGGGCCGCCCGGTCCAGGTCCAGGTGGAGCTTCACCCCAGCGTGGACGGCGTTCTCTCCCGCCTGGAGAAGGTGGTCACCACCGACGCCATTATCCTAGACAAGTGCGGAAGCTGGTACAACCTGAACCGGGAGCTGATGGAAGAGACCGTCCCGGAGGCGTGGATTTTTCGCTTGAGAAAGTCAAACACGGATTGGGGACGCTGAAAATAGGAGCAGATGATCTGTTTGAAGCTTTTGGGATGGAGGCCGGATCGCCCCAGGCGCCATCGGGCCTGACCCGAAGCCGGGGCCGCGCACTGGGTTTGTCTTGGGTGGTATCACGAAATGCCGGAATTTTCTGTCTTTAGCCCATACTTTTTTGAATAATACGGAAATAAGGCTTGTAAATATCTGAGATATTTCGTATAATAGTGAGATAGAAGGCCCATGGAATGGAGGTGCAGTGTACATGTCACTCAAGAGCAAATTGAAATCTCTTTTATTCTCCGCCGCGTCGAAAAAGGAGGAAGAGCAGCAGGAACCCGTCCAAGCCGCGCCGGAGGTAGAACGCCCCGCCGCGCCGCCCCCCCCTATCCTGGACCCGGACCAGCTGGACCTGCCCCGGGATCATGCCATCTTCCGGCTGTATCAGCTCAGCGGAACAAGCATGGAACAGCTGTCCTCTCCCAGCCTCCGGCTGGACCCAGACGGTGTGCTGCCGGGGGAGGTTGTGAAACGGGAGAAGAACAGGATTCGGGGTACCTTGAGCAAGATCTGCAGCGACCGGCTGAAGGAAGTCTCCCGCCGGGAGGCCGCAGCTCAAAAATCTGACCAGGACCCGTCCGGCGTTCAAAAGCCGGCGCTGCCGCCGCTGGACGCATCACCCCAGATATTTCTTTCAACAGATTCCCTGTATGCCTGGCTGCTTGTGTTCCCTCCGACGGAACAGGGCGAGGCGCTGTCTGACGAGATGCTTCAGCGTGCGCTGGCGGATCGGGGCGTCCGCTGGGGTCTGGATACGCAGCTGATCCAGCAGCTCTCTCAGGCGGAGGACCGGTATTTTACACTGCACCTTGTTGCGGTGGGCAAGCCCGCTGTCAACGGTGAGAACGGCAAAGTTGAGGACCGCTTCCCCCGGTCCAGCCAGCAGCTGCTGGAGCCGGACGAGAATGACCAGGTGGACTACGCCTCCTTGAATCTTGTCCGCAGCGTAGAAAAGGGACAGGAGATCTGCCGCCTGGTCCCGCCCACCGAGGGCGAGCCGGGCCGCACTGTGCTGGACCAGGAGATTGCTGCCAAAGCCGGGCGGGCGGTCACCCTGCCCAAGGGGAAGAATACCCAGATCAGCGAGGACGGCCTCTCTCTGCTCTCCACGCTGGACGGACATTTGGAGTTCAGCGGGAACTGCTTCCATGTGAAGCCGGTATGGGATGTCCCCGGCGATGTGGACTTCTCCACCGGCAACATCAACTTCACCGGGGATGTGACCATCAGAGGCGATGTCGTCAGCGGCTTCACCGTCCGGGCCAAGGGCAGTATCCATGTGGACGGCTCAGTGGAGGCGGGCAGTACAGTGGAGGCCGGAGGCGACCTGATTGTGGCCAAGGGCATCCTGGGGGACGGGAGCACAGTGATCCGCTCCCAGCGGAGTGTTTTCGCCAAGTATATTGAAAATTCCACCATTTTTGTCCGGGAGACCCTGCAAACCGACTGCATCGTCAACGGGCAGGTGTACTGCGGCGGACAGGTGGTGGTCCGCTCCGGTCGGGGAAGCATTATCGGCGGCCGGATCTGGGCAGCCAAACTGGTCAACGCCCAGACGGTGGGATCACCGTCAGAGCGTTCCACCTCCATCGTTCTGGGAGGCCGCCCCTGCGTCAGCTTTGAGCGGGAGACCCTTCAGCAGGAGCTGCAGGCCCTGACGGCGGAGCGGGAGAAGCTGAAAAACCAGTTGGACAGTCCGGCCAAGTCGGGTCAGATGGGCCGGCTCAAAATCCGTATGTCTGCGTTGGAGATCAAGCTGAAGCAGCTGGAGGACAGCTTTCCGGAGGGCAGTCCGAATCCGGCGGACAAAACGCCCAAGCGAAACTCCGGACGGCTGGAGTGTGGCATTGCCCACCCGGGGGTGGATATCACCTTCGGGGATCAGACGTTGCGCCTGCGGAATGAGAACCGCCAGTGTATCGTCAGGCTGATTAACGGCGAGATAGTTGTGATGTAGTGGAGCAAAGGGAGTTCTAGCTGTTATATTGACACGATGGAGGGACTTGGCCGGTTGGTCCAAATCCCTCCATTGAAAATCACCGGTATCATTGGACTTGATTGGCTGCTGTGTCGTCCTTCTGAATGCAGCGAAAGTATCTGTATAGATGTACTCCTGAAGGAAGGAGGGGATGACCGCCGAAGGTCATATTGACAGGGGAGCGGCCGGCTGATATACTGATGAAAACGGCATGAAGCCGTGAATGGGTCAGAAGGCCGCAAAAACATGGGAAACAATATGTGTCCGGTCAGGAAGGCGGGGCGCTGCCAGGAGGCATACCATGCAGGTATGTCTTTTATTGTTGGCTGAGGGGGATTTTGCGATGACGCTGGAAGAATTTTTTCAAGCCCATCCCCGGGGGGCGCTGGCCTTTTCCGGGGGAGTTGACTCCGCCTTTCTGCTGTGGGCGGGTCTGGAGTACGGCGCGGAGGTGGAACCTTATTTTGTCAAAACCCCCTTTCAGCCCCGATTTGAGCTGGAGGACGCCCGGCGGCTGTGCGGGCAGCTGGGGGTGGAGCTGAGAATTGTGGAGCTGGATATCCTCGCCGCCCCCCAGGTGGCGGACAATCCGGCGGACCGGTGCTACCACTGTAAAAGGCGGCTGTTTTCGCTGCTGCGGGAGCGGGCGGCGGCAGACGGGTTTTCCCTGCTGCTGGACGGCACCAACGCCTCCGATGACATAGGGGACCGCCCCGGAATGCGGGCATTGCGGGAGCTGGAGGTGCGTTCCCCTCTGCGGGAGTGCGGGCTGTCCAAAGAGGATATTCGAGCGCTGTCGAAGGGGGCCGGGCTGTTTACCTGGGATAAGCCCTCCTACGCCTGCCTGGCCACCCGGATCCCCCCGGGGCGGCCCATCCTCCGGGAGGACCTGGAGCGGGTTGAGCTGGGGGAGGAGCGGCTGGCCCGGCTGGGCTTCCGGGACTTCCGCCTGCGGCTGAGCGATGGGGGCGGCAAGCTCCAGGTGACCCGGGAGCAGTTTCCCCTGGTCCAGACCCGGCGGGAGGACATTCTGGCCGCGCTGTCCCCCCTGTTTTCCCAAGTGGTACTGGACTTGAGCCCCAGGATTTCTGTGGATTGAGGAGGTGTGCCTGTGGACAACCGGCACGACATTTTACAGCTGCTGCGCCAGGTAGCCGGCGGCGCGGCCACCCCGGAGGAGGCCCTGCTCCAGCTGAAGCGGGAGCCCTTCCAGGACCTGGGCTACGCCAAGGTGGACCTCCACCGTGGGGTGCGCCAGGGGGCGGCGGAGGTGATTTACGGCGCAGGCAAGACGGCGGAGCAGATTGCCGGCATCGCCGCCGCCATGGGGGAGCGAGACTGTCAGAACGTGCTCATAACCCGCCTGTCCCAGGAGGCAGCGGAGCTGGTGGGGCGGACGATCCCCCTGGACTACCATCCCATTCCCAAACTGGCCATTGCCTGGCCCGGGGCGCGGAGGTCCTTGGGGCACATTGTGGTGGCCACCGGGGGCACCAGCGATATGCCGGTGGCGGAGGAGGCCGCCCTCACCGCCGAAGTGATGGGCAACCGGGTCACCCGGCTGTATGATGTGGGGGTTGCCGGCCTGCACCGGCTGCTGGCCAATCTGGAGCCGCTGATGGAAGCCCGGTGCGTGGTGGCGGTGGCCGGGATGGAGGGGGCGCTGGCCTCTGTGGTGGGGGGACTGGTGGACTGCCCTGTCATTGCCGTCCCCACCAGCGTGGGCTATGGGGCCAACTTCGGCGGACTGTCGGCGCTGCTGGCTATGCTGAACTCCTGCGCCTCCGGGTGCAGTGTGGTAAATATTGACAACGGATTTGGGGCCGGGTACCTGGCCAGCCGGATCAATCAGATGGAGGGACTATGAAAACACTTTATTTAGAATGTAAGATGGGGGCCGCAGGGGATATGCTGATGGCCGCCCTGTACGAGGTGATGGATGAGGGGCAGAAGGCGGACTTCCTGCGCGCCATGGAGGGGCTGGGTCTGCCCGGGGTTGAGGTGGCCCCTGTGCCTGCCACTGCCTGCGGCATCCGAGGGACCCATATGCGGGTCACCGTCCACGGTCTGGAGGAGCATGAGCACCACCACGACCACGACCATGAGCACCACCATGACCACGACCATGAGCATGACCACGAACACGACCATGACCATGAGCACGGCCATGAGCACCACCACGCTACACCGGGGCACATCGGAGCGCTTATTGACGGTCTGGCGCTGCCCCCGGAGGTCCGGGAGAAGGCCCGGGAGGTCTACGACGCCATTGCCCGGGCGGAGGCCCAGGCCCACGGCTGTGACGTGAGCGACGTCCACTATCACGAGGTGGGGGCGCTGGACGCGGTGGCCGACGTTGTTGGGGTCTGTCTGGCGATCCATATGCTGGATCCCGACCTGATTGCCGCCTCCCCCGTCCACGTGGGCAGCGGCACGGTGAAGTGCGCCCACGGGATCATGCCCGTCCCCGCTCCCGCCACCGCCGCCCTGCTGAAGGGGGTCCCCACCTACGGGGGGGAGATCAGCGGGGAGCTGTGTACCCCCACCGGGGCCGCCCTGCTGAAATGCTTTGTCCGGAGCTTCGGCCCCATGCCTCTGATGGCCGCAGAGGCGGTGGGCTGCGGCATGGGGAGCAAGGACTTCCACCAGCAGCCCAACTGCGTCCGGGCCTTCTGGGGGGAGGAGGAGCCCCAAGCCTCCGGCGATATCCTGGAGCTGGTGTGCAACATAGACGACATGACCCCCGAGGCTCTCTCCTTCGCCTGCCAGCAGCTGCTGGAGGCGGGGGCGCTGGATGTGTACACGACCCCCGGCACCATGAAGAAGGGCCGCCCCGGCTGGGTTCTCACTGTGCTGTGTGTCCCCCACCAGGACCAGGAGATGATCCGGCACATCTTTGCCCACACTACCACCAACGGCCTGAGGGCCCATCTGTCAGAGAAATTCTATCTCGCCTCCGGCAGGGAAGAGGTCCAGACCCAGTGGGGGCCGGTGGGGGCTAAGCGGGCCCAGGGCTTCGGCGTCTCCCGGGTCAAGCCGGAGTATGAGGACGCAGCCGCCCTGGCTCGGGCCAACGGCCTGTCCTACCAGACCGTGTGCCAGGAGGTCCTGCGCCGGATTGAGGAGTGATTTCCTGCACACTCCCTCAATATTTGTCGAAAGTTCACAAATCATTGACGCCGCCGCAGAGGTTTTTCCCTTTGCGGCGGCATTTTTTGTCCAGTTTTTGCCTTGCGTTGATATTGGGCCTGTGTTATGATACTGCAAAGCTGACCGAAGCAGTCAGCCATTCCTTCCCCTGATGAGGAGGTGCGTTTTATGTATATGGAGGAATATCGCAAGGCCCGGCAGCTGGGTCTGAAGGAGGCCAAATTGTGTCAGTCCCGAGGGGGCTCCCCCTATCTGCCGGTGCTGGATGAGATTTTGGCCGAGGAGACCACCTGTGGAGAGGTGGACTTGGGACTGGTGGACATTCCCATGGAGCTGATTGTGGGAACCCGGACCGCCGGGCGCAGTCAGGCCCTGTCCCGCAGCTTCTATCCGCTGATGGCGGAGGATTCCGAGTTTGCCCACAAGTGGGTCGCGCTGTGCAAGGCCCACATGGATGAGGGGATCAACGACCCCATCAAGGTCTATGAGTATATGCACACGTTTTACGTAGAGGAGGGCAACAAACGGGTCAGTGTCCTGCACTACTTTGGGGCGGTGAACGTGCCCGCCATGGTGACCCGTATCCTGCCCGTGAAAAACGACTCCAAGGCCAGTATCATCTACTACGAGTACGTGGATTTCTACCGTCTGACCGGGGTGAATTACCTGTGGTTCAGCGGGGTGGGCCGGTTTGCCAAGCTCCAGCTGGCGGTGGGCAAGGGGCCGGACGAGCCCTGGACCGAGGAGGACCGGCGGAAGTTTTACAGCTTTTACCACAGCTTCTCCGCCCTGTACGGCGACAAAAGCGCCAAGGAGCTGGCGGGCCGGATGACCACCGCCGACGCCATGCTGCTCTATCTGAATATGTTCGACTACAGCGAGGTGAAGGGCTGGTCCCAGACCCAGCTGGAGGAGGGCTTTCTTCAGCTCCACCAGGCGTTTTCCGTGAAGAAAAAAGGTCTTCAGGATCTGAAGGGGCTGAAAGGACTGCTGGGCCTATGAAAATTTTGGCGTTGTCTGACCAGGAGTCCCTGGGGCTGTGGGACTATTTTGACCCCCGCCGGCTGGAGGGGATCGATTTGATCCTCTCCTGCGGCGACCTGGACCCCCGATATCTCTCCTTTATTGCCACCTTTGCCCACGCGCCGGTGCTCTATGTCCACGGGAACCACGACGACAAATATGCCAGCGTGCCGCCGGAGGGCTGTATCTGTGTGGAGGACAAGCTCTACACCTGGAACGGCATCCGGATCCTGGGGCTGGGGGGCTCGGTGCGGTACAAGCCCAAGGGGGAACACCAGTACACCCAGCGGCAGATGGACTGGCGGGTGTGGAAGCAGAAGCTGACGCTGCTGCACAGGGGCGGCTTTGATATTCTGCTGACCCATGCGCCGGCCCTGGGGCTGAACGATGGGGAGGACCTGGCCCATATGGGCTTTGACGCCTTCAATACCCTGATAGACCGCTATCAGCCCCGGTACTTCATCCATGGACACGTCCACATGAACTATGGACTGGAGTTCCCCAGGCGGTGTAGCCGGGGAGAGACTCAGGTCATCAACGCCTACGAGACCTATACCTTTGAATATTAGACAGCCCGCCGGAGGAGATTTTTTCCTCCGGCGCTTTGCTGTCTGCGGCTTGAAAAGGCGGACAGGCTATGGTACAATATGGATAATGGAAGGGAAAAATGGAGAAAGGGAGATGAGAGATATGTCTACGCAGACGTCTGCCGCACAGACCAGACTGCCCCCTGAGCTGATGACTCAGGTGTGCCGGGCACTGAATTTCGATCCGGAGGACTTTGCCAAGCGTCACGCCGGGGAGTTTGTCCACCTGTACCTGCGGGTGGACGGGATGCTCAGCTATGTGGGGGAGGAGATTGTCTCCTACCTGTCCAAGCAGGTGAATGAATGCCTGTCCAAGGCGGAGTATGCCCTGCTGTCCTACATCGAGTACGCCGGGCGGGCGGAGAAGAAGGCGGACTCCGACTGCTTCAGCGAGGCGGTGGCCCGGTACCTCCAGGCCCGGCAGGAGGTGGGGGACGGCTGGGTCTACGCCTTTGAGGGGGAGGGGGCCCGGGGCCGCTGTCTGAACGCCTATCCCCAGATGTACGCCATTGCCCACGCCATGTACAGCTTCTCCCAGGAGGTCAAGGAGCTGAAGCAGGTGGCCAAAACCGATGGGCCGGACGCCTGGCCCAATCCGAAAAAAATAAAGCTGTGATGCAGCGGCGGCGCGGCCAGTTCGCGCCGCCGTTTTTTCCAGATAAATGAATTATTTCCTGCAAATTCGTCTTGTCTAACTGGCGGTGGATATGGTAAAATCCCAAGAAGTGTAATGGGATTTATCCAATATGCACAAGAAAAGAGAGGAGAGAGCATCAGCCATGTCCAATGGAATTTCCATGGAGCGGGTAGAGGAGATCATTGACAGCTATGGGTGTCAGCTCCACCACCTGATTGCAATCATGCAGGACATCCAGGCGGAGTATAAGTATCTCAGTCCGGCGGTGCTGGAGCGCATTGCGGAGAAGCTGGGGGTCGGGGTTGCCAAGGTGTACAGCGTGGCCACCTTCTACGAGAACTTTTCCCTGGAGGCGAAGGGCAAGTACATTATCAAGGTGTGTGACGGCACCGCCTGCCACGTGCGCAAATCCCAGCCTATCTACAACGCCATCCGGGAGTATCTGGAGCTGGAGGGCAAACAGAAGACCTCCGCCGACGGCATGTTTACCCTGGAGACGGTGGCCTGCCTGGGAGCCTGCGGACTGGCGCCGGTGGTGACGGTAAACGACCAGGTCCACTCCAAGATGAGCCCGGAGCTGGCTATCGACCTGCTGGAGGAGCTGCGAAAGGAGGAGGCCGCCAATGGCTGAAATGAATCGGGAACGGCTGGAGGTCCGCCGGGTGAAGGCCAAGCGGGCCCTGTCCTATCAGAAAAAGCAGGTGCTGTTTTGCGCCGGTACCGGCTGTATTGCCGGCGGCGCACTGAAGCTGTACGGCTATATCAAGGAGGAGTGCGCCCGCCGGGGTTTGGACGTCTATGTGGGTCTGAGCCAGGAGAGCGAGACCGAGGACGTGGCCGAGCCCAAGGGCGACGGCGTCTATTTGAAGCGGAGCGGCTGCCACGGCTTCTGCGAGATGGGCCCCCTGGTGCAGATCGAGCCCGAGGGCATCCTCTATACCCATGTGCAGCTGGAGGACTGCGACGAGATCATTGAGAAGACCATTATGAAGGGGGAGGTCATTGACCGCCTGCTCTATGAGCTGGACGGGGCCAAGTACACCAAGCACAGCGACATCCCCTTCTACCACCGGCAGCACCGGGTCGTGCTGGAGAACTGCGGCACCACCGACGCCGAGGACATTGACGAATACCTGGCCAAGGACGGCTATGTGGCCTTTGAGAAGGCCCTGTTTGAGATGACCGACGAGGCCATTTGCAAGGAGGTCCTGGACTCCGGCCTGCGGGGGCGGGGAGGCGGCGGCTTCCCGGCGGGGCGCAAGTGGGACAGTGTGCGCAGACAGCCCAAGGGGAAGAAGTATGTGGTGTGCAACGGCGACGAGGGCGACCCCGGCGCGTTCATGGACCGCTCCATTATGGAGGGCAACCCCCACTCCATTATTGAGGGGATGCTCATTGCCGCCCTGGGGGCGGGCAGTGACGAGGGCTACATCTACGTCCGGGCCGAGTACCCCCTGGCGGTGGCCCGGCTGAAAACTGCCATTGCCAAGGCGGAGGAGATGGGCCTGCTGGGGGAAAACATCCTGGGGACTCAGTTTTCCTTCCACCTCCACGTCAACCGGGGGGCGGGGGCCTTCGTCTGCGGCGAGGGCTCTGCCCTTACCGCCTCCATCGAGGGCAACCGGGGTATGCCTCGGGTCAAGCCCCCCCGCACCGTGGAGCACGGCCTGTGGGCCCAGCCCACCGTACTGAACAACGTGGAGACCTTCTCCGCCGTCCCCCTGATTATCCGCCGGGGCGCTCCCTGGTTTAAATCCATCGGCACCGAGAAGTCCCCGGGCACCAAGGCCTTCGCCCTCACCGGCAATGTGGTGAACACCGGTCTGATCGAGGTCCCCATGGGCACGACCCTGCGGGAGATCATCTTCGACATTGGCGGCGGCATTAAGGACGGCAAGAAGTTTAAGGCGGTCCAGATCGGCGGTCCCTCCGGCGGCTGTCTCACCGAGGAACACCTGGACCTGCCCCTGGACTTCGACTCCCTGAAAAAGCTGGGGGCCATGATCGGCTCCGGCGGCCTGGTGGTCATGGATGAGGACACCTGTATGGTGGAGGTGGCCCGGTTCTTTATGAACTTCACCCAGAACGAGTCCTGCGGAAAGTGCGTCCCCTGCCGGGAGGGAACCCGCCGGATGCTGGAGATTTTGACCCGTATTGTCAACAACGAGGGCTCTCTGGAGGACCTGGACCTGCTGGAGGAGCTGTCCGCCACCATCAGCGAGACCGCCCTGTGCGGCCTGGGCCAGAGCGCCTGCAAGCCGGTGCAGAGCACCCTGAAGTATTTCCGGGACGAGTACTTGGCCCATGTGGTGGATAAGCACTGCCCCCACTGCAATGGCCGGAAAAAGGTGCTCCAGATCGATCCGGAGCTGTGCAAGGGCTGCGGCAAGTGTATGCGCCAGTGCCCCATGGAGGCCATCACTGGGCAGATCCGGATGCCCCATGTCATCGACACAGAGAAGTGTATCAAGTGCGGCGCGTGCTGGGGCTGCTGTCCCTTCGGCGCCATTCGGGAGGAGTGAGCAGTATGGCAAAGGGAATTATGTACATCGACGGGCAGCGCATCCCCTTCGACGGGGAGCCCAACGTCCTGTCCGTCATCCGGAAGGCCGGCATCGAAATGCCCACCTTCTGCTACTACTCCGACCTGTCGGTCTACGGCGCCTGCCGGATGTGCGTGGTGGAGGACGAGCGGGGGAAGATTGAGACCTCCTGTTCCATGCAGCCCCGGGACGGCCTGTCCATCAAGACCAACACCGCCCGCCTGCTCAAGCACCGGCGGATGATCCTGGAGCTGATGCTGGCCTCCCACAACTGCTCCTGTACCACCTGCGAGAAGAGCGGCGACTGTCACCTTCAGTCGCTGGCGACCCAGTTCGGCATCCACCGGGTCCGCTTCGGGGACAGCCGGGAGGAGAAAGAACTCGACATGACCAGCCCCGCCATCATCCGGGACCCCAGCAAGTGCATTTTGTGCGGCGACTGCGTCCGGGTGTGCAGCGAGAATATTGGAATGCACATCATCGACTTTGCCCACCGGGGCTACAATATGCGGGTCATGCCCGCCTTTGACCGCAGCCTGGACCAGACCCACTGTATCAGCTGCGGCCAGTGCTCCGCCGTCTGCCCCACCGGCGCTATCACCGTGAAGAACCAGATCGGCGACGCCTGGCGGGCCATCCACGACCCCGCCAAGCGGGTTGTGGTGCAGATTGCCCCCGCCGTCCGGGTCGCGGTGGGCGAGGCCTTCGGTATGGCCCCCGGGCAGAACGCCCTGGACCAGCTGGTCTCCGCCCTGAAGCTGATGGGGGTCGACGAGGTGTACGACACCACCTTCGGCGCCGACTTCACCACCATTGAGGAGGGCACCGAGTTCCTCCAGCGGCTGGAGAAGGGCGGCCCCTTCCCCATGTTCACCTCCTGCTGTCCCGCCTGGGTGAAGTATCTGGAGAACGAGAATCCCAAATATCTCAAACACATCTCCACCTGCAAGTCCCCCATGCAGATGTTCGCCTCCATTTTGAAGGACCGCTACCAGGAGAAGGACGCGGAGGACGGCCGCAAGACCTACCACATCGCCATTATGCCCTGCACCGCCAAGAAGATGGAGGCGGCCCGGGCGGAGTTTGTCCAGGAGGACGGGACCCCGGCGGTGGATTTGGTCCTCACCACCAAGGAGATCATTAAGATGATCCAGGAGTCGGGCATCCAGCTCACCAAGCTGGAGTACGAGTCCCCCGACCTGCCCTTCGGCCTGGGCTCCGGCGCGGGCACCATCTACGGCACCACCGGCGGCGTGGCCGAGGCGGTAGTCCGGTTCTGCCTGCCCGACAAGTCCAAGAATGTGCTGCGGGAGCTGAAGTACTCCCCACTGCGGGGCAACCGGGCCATCCGGGTTGCCGTCATCAAGGTGGGGGACCGGGACGTCCATATGGCCATTGTCCACGGCCTGGCCAACGCCCAGAAGCTGCTGCGGGAGATTGAGGCGGGCAACGCCTACTTCGACCTGGTGGAGGTAATGACCTGCCAGGGCGGCTGTGTAGGCGGTGCGGGTCAGCCCCACAGTATGCAGCAGGATAAAGAGGACCGGGCTGAGGGCCTGTACTCCCTGGACCGCTCCGCGCCCTTCAAGCGGGCGGAGCGCAACCCGGTGGTTGGTGTGTTCCTCAAGGATTACACCCAGGAACAGCACCATAAGCTGCTCCACGTAGACTATGTGAAGGAATAAACACATCACCCTCCGGACGCGCCGGAGGGTGATTTTTTATGGCGTTTGATTGTGGGCGGTGTCCGGCGTCAGGGCATCCAGAAGCTGCGCCTCAAAGACCTGAACGGCCCGCCGCACAAACTCCCGCCGCCGCCCGGGGTCCACCAGACTGACGGCGCAGGGATTCATTGTTTTGAAATTTGGCACGTCGGGATAATCATCGTCCTGAAATTTTCCATTGGGATAGCAGTATGCAAGCCACCAATCCTCGGGTTGAATCATATCCTTATCAAGGTATTGCGCCGCTTCTTTAATGAGCGCTGGAGTGATCTTGTCCACCTGACAGCCTCTGGAATAGCCGTATTTGGTCTCCGCCTCCAGGTCGAACAGGCAGAATCCGGCGAAGAGCCGGTGGTCCACCTCAATGCGGAACCACAGCCGCAGGCCCTCCGCCTGAAATTTGGCCCTTTTGACCACGTAGTTCAGGGCAGGCCAGGTGCTGGCTTTGGAGCTGTAGTACCCGTCATGGGCCGGGTCCTCATAGGTGTAGTAGTCCGTGTCCGTGACCTGTTCCAGTCCGTATTTTTGGGCCACAGGAGCCATCTCCTCCTTGAAGCAGTCAAACATCAGCCGCATAAGGGCCACCTTTGCCCGGCTCATGGTCCCCTCCAGCTCCAGCCCCGCCTGGAAAAACTCCGGGGAGGCCAGCACCGCCTGCACGATCTCCTCCACCTGCCTCTGCCCCCTCTCGTCCGCAATCGTGCGGATGGTGTCGATGTACTGCTCTGTCATGGAGCGGACTGCTCCGTCCAGCTGAGGCAGCAAGCCGGTCAGCCAATTGACGATGTCCCTGGACCAGGAGATACACCGGACGTGCTCCAGCGGGAGCAAGCCCGGGCCGTCCTTCTGCTTCAGGCTGTAGCCCGAGGGGGCCTCCCCGAACCGGGTCAAATAGAGCAGCGGAGCGTTTCGGGCGTACTGACTGTAATCAAAACACTGTCCCTCCTGTTCCCTGGCGTATATTTTCACTTCAATTGGAACAAAATACCGGGAATTTTGAATGACAATGTCAATTTTCCGGTCACCGTCCGTCACAAATTCCGTGACCACACTCGTCCGGGCAAGCAGAGTATCGCTCATGGGACAGTCCCACAGGACCCTTTGGAGAAATGCCCTCAAAAACAGGGGACCGGTTCCGTGGCTCCTCTCCGGATTCAGCAGGTCGGCCAGGAAGCGGCACATAATCACCTCCTTGGCCTCGACCCCCAAAATCCGAAAGATGTTATAGCCGGACAGCGGCTGATGGGGCAGGCAGCCCTTGAGCCGCTTGCTGACCTCCGCCAGCAGATCCCTGGGACCGTCCATCAGTTCAGGCTGGCCACGAACTGCCGTGCCACTCTGGGGGTACGGCCTGCGTGGCGGATCTCCCAGGTCATAGCCTGGGCGTGGAGGGCCTCCGGGTCCATGGCGATCCCCGCCTGAGCGGCCAGGTGGTCCACCAGGGCCAGGTAGCCCGCCTTGTTCATGGTCAGATAGGGGATACGCAGGCCGAAGCGCTCCGCCAGGGCGGTCTTTTCCGAGATGGTCTCAAAGGTATCCACCTCGTCCCCCGCACGGTCGGCGAAGGTCTGGCGCACCAGGTGGCGGCGGTTGGAGGTGGCGTAGATGGCCACGTTGACGGGCCGTTTCTCCAGGGTCCCCTCCAGGATGGTCTTCATGGAGGAATAGGTTTTGTCGTCCTGGTCGAAGGCCAGGTCGTCAATAAAGAGAATGAACTTCTGCCGCCGCCCGGCTAGGGAGCGGATCAGGTCAGGCATTCCGGTGAGGTTTTCCTTCTCCACCTCAATAAGGCGCAGGTCCTCCATGCCCGGCAGGTAGAGCATGGATTTCACTGTGGCCGACTTGCCGGTGCCCCCGTCGCCGAAGAGCAATACGTTGTTGGTCTGCCGCCCCGCCAGCATGAGCCGGGTGTTCTGCTCCACCTGGCCCCGCTGGTGCTCATAGCCCAGCAGGTCCTGGGGCTTGGGACAGTCTGGGTCGGTCACCGGCACCAGTCTGCCCTCCTCCCACAGGAAGGCCCGGTATTTGGCGAACAGCCCCGCGCCGTGGTCCCGGTAGAACTGGGTCAGACGGTCAAAGTCAAAGGGGGCCGCCGCCCGCCACCGGGGCAGTCCGGCCAGCACTGGGGCGTACTCGCTGCCCAACAGGGGCTTCATGGCGTCGATGTACCGGTCGCAGTCGGTTTCGGCCAGCAGGACCAGGGTGTCAATGTCCCGCCGGGCGGCGTTCTCCAGGGCGGGGTCGGACTTTCCCTCCTCAACAAGCCGGGAGTATAGGGTCTCATGATACCGCAGGAAGTCCCACAGCCAGTCCCCCAGTCCCTCGCAGCCTGCCAGACGCAGGGAATGGAACAGGCGGATGTAGAAATCCAGGGCGTTCTCCCCGTAACCGTGCTTCAAAAAGTGCAGCAGCCGTTCCGCATTTTCCATCACACGGACATCGGGGCCGCTGTTCTCGCGCACCATCCCGGCAACCCCGATCAGGGGGTCCAGCAGCTCCCGGTGAGCGGAGATGCCCATCAGAGCGGCGTGTAAAGCGTTCAATTCCATTTGTTTCTCCTCCCTTTGAGGTTTTTTTCATTTTACCGGGTAAAAGCGGCCTTGTCAACGGTCAAGGGACATGATAGAATGGGAAAAATAGTTTGATGCGAGGTAACTATGGTCACCATTGGAGGAATCACAATTGAGACGCCCCTGGCGCTGGGGCCCATGGCCGGAGTGACGGACATGGCCTTCCGTACTATTTGCCGGGAGCAGGGGGCGGGGCTGACCTGTACCGAGATGGTCAGCGCCAAGGCCCTTTGCTACCAGGATAAGAAGTCCATCCCCCTGCTGCAAATAGGGGAGAAGGAGACCCCCGCCGCCGCCCAGATCTTCGGCAGCGACCCCAAGTGCATGGAAGAGGGGGCCGCCATTGCCCGGGAGGTCTCTGGGGCGGACATCATCGACATCAACATGGGCTGTCCCGTCCCCAAGGTGGCCAACTCCGGGGACGGCTCCGGGCTGATGAAAAATCCCGACCTGGCGGTCCGGGTTGCTGAGGCGGTCATCCGGGGGGCGCGGTGCCCTGTAACGGTAAAATTCCGCCTGGGCTGGGACAAGGGCTCCATCAACTGCGTGGAGTTCGCCAAGGCCATGGAGCAGGCCGGGGTTGCCGCAGTGGCCGTCCACGGGCGCACCAAGGTTCAGATGTACTCCGGTACCGCCAACTGGGATTGGATTCGGGAGGTCAAGAAGGCGGTGAACATCCCGGTCATCGCCAACGGGGACGTGTTTAAGGGGGAGGACGCCCCCCGCATTCTCCGGTACACCGGGGCGGACATGGCCATGATCGGCCGGGGGGTGTTTGGCAATCCCTGGCTCTTCGCCCAGTGCAGAGCGGCCCTGAAGGGGGAGCCCATCCCCGAGCTGCCACCCCTGGCGGAGCGGTGCGACACCGCCGTGCGCCAGTTTGAGATGGCCGCCGCCAACAAGGGGGAGAAGATTGCCTGTCTGGAGGCCCGAAAGCAGTACGCCTGGTATTTGAAGGGGGTCCCCTACGCAGGCTACTACAAGGAGCAGATTGTGAAAATTACCACGCTGGAGGACGTCTATCGGGTGACAGCGGGTATTAAACGAGATTTGTGCTGAGAGGAGGTGAGCCGCCGTGTCTGACCGGGAACTGGTGGAGCGGGCAAAGAAGAGGGATCAAAAGGCCTTTGAGCAGCTGGTATTGGACAACCAGAATCGGGTCTACGGGCTGGCGCTGCGGCTCACCAATGACCGGGAGGAGGCGGCAGACCTGGCTCAGGAGGCCTTTGTCAAGGCGTGGCAGGGTCTGGACTCCTTTCAGGGGGAGAGCAGCTTTTCCACCTGGCTGTACCGGCTGACCGCCAACCTGTGCATCGACTGGCTGCGGAAAAAGAAGCGGCGGGAGGGGGTCGAACCCGCCGTCTCTCTGGATGACGAGGAGCGCGCCTGGGCGGAGCCCGCCAACTGGGAGGGGGACCCCCAGGTCCAGCTGGAGCGCTCAGAGCAGGGAAAGGCGCTGGCCCGGGGACTGGCCCGGCTGTCTGAGGAACACCGGCGCATCCTGGTGCTGCGGGAGCTGTCCGGGTTGAGCTATCAGGAGATCAGCCAGACGCTGGAGCTTGACCTGGGCACGGTGAAGTCCCGCATCGCCCGGGCCAGACTGGCATTGCGAAAAATTTTGCTGGAGGACGGGAACTTTTTTGACAAAGGACCGTCTAACCCGGTGAAGAGAAAGGAGAGGGGGTGAAGTCTGTGGACGACGGCAAATATTTGGAACTGCTGGCGCTCAGTCTGGACGGGGAGCTGTCGGAGGAGGAGCGGCAGGAGCTGGAGAAGGTTTCTGGCCATGAAGAGGTGGAGGCGCAGCTGGCCGCGCTCCAGGCCGCATTTTGTGAGCTGGAAGAAATTCCCGCCCCCGAGGGCTTTGCCCAGGGCGTGATGGAGCGCATCAAAGCGGAAACGCCCAAGGACAGGACCATCCCCCTATTCCCCCGGCCCCAGTTCCGAGCCCTGGCCGGATTGGCCGCCTGCGCAGTGCTGGCGGTTGGGCTGTACGGCACTGCCCGGTGGCCGGCTGAATACGACGACGCTGCGGGGTCCGAGCTCCTCCAGAATGTGGATTTGGATTCAACTGCTGTGCAGCGCTGTATCCCGGACACGGCGGACACGACGGAAGGGGAGGAGAGCTTAATGATGTTCGCCTGTGCTCCGCCGGAGGATGAGGAGGACAAAGAGGACCTCTCTGCCAGTCAGGGAGAGCAGGGAGCACCTGCGGCGGAGGAGAAATCCGTCCGCGCCAATACCCTGCCCACCCCCACTGAGGAGACTGTGGAGTCCCCCACCGCCCCCGTCGGCTCTGACAGTCTATCCGGCCCCACTGCCCCCGCCGGCTCTGACAGTCTATCCGGCCCCACTGCCCCCACCGGTTCTGACAGTTTCTCCGGCCCCACTGCCCCCGCCGGTTCTGACAACTTCTCCGGGTCCACCGCCCCCGCCGGCTCTGACAGCCTCTCTGACCCCACCAACGGGGAGGCTGCTGTGGGGACCGGCACGGACACCGAAGTGTCAATCACCTCATCTGACGGCGGCGTGGATATACCGGCGTCCCTGGTGAGGCGGCCGTCCGACAGCGCTATTCTGGTGCTGGACCGGATGCCCCAGGGGGCGGAGGCGTTGATCCCAGAGGACCCCGGGCTAGTATCGGTGATCCATCATACTGAAACTGGCGAAAAGGGGTATCAGTGGTGGACGGAGGATGTGTTTGAGGTCCTGGACCAGATCGAACGCCTGGCCCAGGAGCAGGGTATCACCGCCCAGCGCTCCTCCACTCCGGCAGAAGCGCTGCTGTATACCTTGGCGATTTTACAGCCGGATACCTGACAAAAAGGCTCTCCGCCAGCTGCGGAGGGCTTTTTCCATTCCGGCCAAAATCCCTCAAAAAAACAGTTGTCAGAATTGCCTCTTTCGTGTATAATAACCAATAGCGTGTAACGCCCTTTTTCAGATAGGACAAACGGTCCGGGGGCGATACCAAACGATAAGGAGTGGAACCAACTATGAGCTATTCTGTACAAAACATCCGCAACGTGGCCCTGATTGGGCATGGCGGCAGCGGCAAGACCGCCCTGGCTGAGAGCCTGCTCTACATGACCAAGGCCATTGACCGCATGGGCAAGGCCGTGGACGGCAACACCGTGTGCGACTACGACCCCGAGGAGGTCAAGCGTCAGATTTCCATCTCCCTGGCCGTGGCCCCCGTGGAGTACAAGGGCTGTAAGATCAATGTGCTGGACACCCCGGGCGGCTTCGACTTTGCCGGCGAGGTGATGGAGGCCCTGCGCGCCGCTGACGCCGCCATCATCGTCTGCTCCGCCAAGGACGGTGTCTCCGTGGGTCTGGAGAAGGCCTGGAAGTACTGCGAGGAGCGGAATATGCCCCGCTTTATTTACATCTCCAAGACCGATGAGGATAACTCCGACTACAACGCCACCTTCGAGGCCCTCCGGGAAAAATACGGCAACAAGATTGCGCCCCTGGTGGTGCCCATCTGGGACGACAATAAAAAAGTGACCGGCATTATCGATGTGCTGAATAAGCGGGCCTATGAGATGCAGAAGCTCCAGCGGGTTGAGATCCAGCTGCCCGAAAGCAAGGCCGGCGTCATTGACGAGTTCTACGAGGCCCTGAAGGAGTCGGTGGCCGAGACCAGCGAGGAGATGATGGAGCGCTTTTTCGAGGGCGAAGACTTCACCTACCCCGAGATGATCCAGGGCCTGCGCCAGGGCGTGCGGGAGCTGTCCATGTTCCCCGTGGTGTGCGGCTCCGCCGTGAACTGTATGGGCTCTCTGATGCTGATGGACTACATTGTGGAGCTGCTGCCAACCCCCATGGAGGGCAACTATCACAAGGCAACCCGCCAGGACGGCGAGACCGAGGAGTTTGTGGTCTCTCCCGGCGGCGTGCCCGCAGCCTTTGTCTTTAAAACCGTGTCTGACCAGTACGGCAAGTACTCCTATATCAAGGTGCTCTCCGGCATCATCACCTCCGATCTGGCCCTGGTCAACTCCCGCACCGGAAATGCTGAAAAGCTGGGCCGGCTGTATGTGATGAAGGGCAAGAAGGCCGAGGAGGTCAAGGAGCTGACCTGTGGTGACATTGGCGCCATCGGCAAGATGGACAAGGTGAAGACCGGCGACACCCTGTGCGACAGCCGCAAGGTGGTGGCCCTGAAGCAGATCCCCTTTGCCGAGCCCTGCTACTCCGTGGCCATCGCCCCCAAGACCCGGGGGCAGGAGGACAAGGTGGCCCAGGGCCTGAACCGCCTCAACGAGGAGGACCCCTCCTTTACCCTGGTGAACAATGGCGAGACCCACCAGATGGTACTCACCGGCGCCGGCGACATTCAGGTGGACGTGCTGGTGGCCAAGCTGAAGAGCCGCTTCAATGTGGAGGCCGTCCTCAGCGAGACCCGGGTCCCCTACCGGGAGAAGATCCGCAAGAAGGTGGAAAAACAGGGGCGGCATAAGAAACAGACCGGCGGCTCCGGTCAGTTCGGCGACGTGTGGATTCGCTTCGAGCCCAACCCCGACGAGGAGCAGATGGTCTTTGCCGAGGAGGTCTTCGGCGGCTCCGTACCCAAGAACTTCTTCCCCGCCGTGGAGAAGGGCCTGCGTGAGGCCTGCGTCCACGGTCCTCTGGCCGGCTACCCCGTGGTCAACCTGAAAGCGGTGCTCTACGACGGAAGCTACCACCCGGTGGACTCCTCCGAAATCGCCTTCAAGACCGCTGCCCAGCTGGCTTACAAGGCTGCTATGCCCGAGGCCAACCCCGTCTTGCTGGAGCCAGTGGGCGAGCTGAAGGTCACCGTGCCCGACAGCTACATGGGCGACGTTATGGGCGACCTGAACAAGCGCCGGGGCCGTGTTATGGGCATGAGTCCCACGGGCGACGGCGACCAGGTGATTGAGGCCGAGGTCCCCATGGCCGAGATGACCAGCTACGCCATCGACCTGCGGGCCATGACCCAGTCCCGGGGGTCCTACACCTTCCACTTCATCCGCTACGAGGACTGCCCCCCCGCCGCCCAGGAGAAGGCCATTGCCGCCGCCAAGGCTATGGCCGAGGAATAAAATTCTCAAAATCCGCTTCCCGGTTCCGGGAAGCGGATTTCTTGATTTATATTGAAATTCTCTCTGGTCAGGGCGTCTCATAGTGCTCCACAATATAGTCCCGAACCCGTTTGGCTGCCGGGGAGAGGGGGCGGCGCTTCATCCAGGAGAAGCTGACGGTGCGCACAAAGGAGGCGGTCTCATCGGAGATGGGAATGACCACCACCTTCTCGTTTTCCATAGCGGGCACCTGGGGCAGAACGGATACACCAAAGCGCAGGGCCACATACTGGAGAGCGGCGTTGCACTCCCGCACTTCGAATACTACCTGGGGGGACTGACCGTGCCGGGAATAGATCTCGTCCAGCTGCTGGCGCAGGCTGCTGGGCTTGTCCAGCATGACGATAGGCTCCCTGGAGAAGTCGTCAAAGCACACTGACTCCCGCCGGGCCAGGGGGTGGTGCTCCGGCACGGCCAGATACAGGGGCTGGCGCATGATGGTCACCGACTCCAGGTCCTCGTCCTGGTGCAGGCAGAAAGCCAGGTCGATCTCCCCCTTTTTCAGCGCCTGAAACAGGTCGAAGGAGGGGGCCTCGGTAAACTGAAAGCGGATGTTCTGATTCTTATCCTGGCCGTAAATGCCCAGCATCACCGAGGGGATGAGAGAGGCGGAGACGGAGTGGAAATAGCCCAGGCGGACGATCTGCTGGGCGGAGTTGGACATCTGCCGCAGCACCCCGACCCCCTCGTCGATCATGGACAGGGCCTGCTGGGCGTAGGGCAGGAACTGCTCCCCGTAGATGGTCAGGCGGATGTGCCGGCTGTCCTTTTCGAAGAGCTTCACCCCCAGTTCCTTCTCCAGCTCCTTGATGGAGTAGCTCAGGCTGGGCTGGGCGATGTGGAGTTCAGCGGCGGCCTGGGTGTAGTGCAGGACCCGGGCCAGAGTCTGGAAATATTGCAGCTGAAGCAGGGTCATAAAAACTCACTCATTTCCTCATTATAGTTTTTCTCTATTGTACGACAGAGCGGACTCTTTTGCAAGCGAGCCCTTTGCACAAGAGGCCTTTCCGGAATTTGTGTAAAAGCTCCAAACAAGCTGCATAGAAGGGGCAAATAATAGAGAATGTCTATGAATTAAGAGAAAGCCGGTATTGGACTTGTGGCTTTTTTCACGCTAAAATAAAACCATAGAAAACAACCCCGGCAAACAATAAATTGATGAAGGAGCGTATTCATTATGGCCAAAGAAGTTACTGCTGAGCAAATCCAGATGCTGGAAGAGATGGTAGCCCGCGCCCAGAAGGCCGCCGACATCATTGCCACCTATGACCAGGCCCGTGTTGACCGGCTGTGCCAGGCCGTTGCCGCCGCCGTGTGCGACATGAAGGTCTGGGCCAACCTGGCTGACGAGGCCGTGGACGAGACCGGCCTGGGCGACAAGGTCACCAAGCGCAACAAGCGCAACAAGATCAAGCTGATCCTCCGGGACTGCCTGCGCCAGAAGAGCGTCGGCATCATCGAGGAGATCCCCGAGAAGGGCATTGTCAAGTACGCCAAGCCCGTGGGTGTCATCGCCTCCCTGGTTCCCACCACCAATCCCTGCCTGACTCCCGCCGGCCAGGTGGTCTACGCCATCAAGGCCCGTGACGTTATCATCTGCTCCCCCCATCCCCGCGCCAAGAAGACCACCAACAAGTGCATCAACATCATCCGTGAGGCCCTGGTCCGCGAGGGCGCACCCGCCGATATCATCCAGGGCATCGAGGAGCCCAGCATCTCCCTGACCCAGGAGCTGATGAAGCGCTGCCAGCTGACCATCGCCACCGGCGGCCGTCCCATGGTCAAGTCCGCCTACTCCACCGGCGTGCCCGCCTACGGCTCCGGCGCCGGCAACGCCACCGTCATCATCGACAACACCTGCGACACCCCCGAACGCCAAGCTGAGGCCGCCGAGAACACCCGCATCTCCAAGACCTCTGACTTCGGCTCCGGCTGCTCCTGCGACGGCAACCTGATTATCCATGAGGATGTGTACGACGGCTTTGTCAAGGCTCTGGTGGATCAGGGCGCTTACTTGGCCAATGAGGAAGAGGCCGAGAAGCTGAAGAACGTCATGTGGGACGAGACTGGTCACCGCCTGCCCAACACCGTGGCCATCAGCCCCCAGAAGCTGGCTGAGGCCGCCGGCTTCACCATCCCCGAGGACCGCAAGTTCATCGCTGTCACCGGCGGCGGCATTGAGAACGTGGGCAAGGAGCACTTCTTCTCCAGCGAGAAGCTGACCACTCTGCTGGCCCTGTTCAAGTACAAGGGCGAGTTCCAGAACGCTCTGGATATGATGCAGGCTATGTTCAACGTGGGCGGCAAGGGCCACTCCTGCGGCATCTACTCCTGGGATGACAGCCACATTGACCGTCTGGGTATGTGCGCCCCCGTCTCCCGTATCATGGTCCGTCAGCCCAACAACCGGGGCAACTCCGGCTCCGCTTACAACGGTATGCCCCCCACGTCTTCCATGGGCTGCGGCACCTGGGGCGGCAACATCGTTTCCGAGAATATCTGCCTGAAGCACTACATGAACACCACTTGGGTTGCCCGTCCTCTGCCCTATGATATGCCCTCCAACGAGGAGCTGTTCGGCGACTTCAACAAGCCCGACATGGACGAGGAGTAATTCCATCCCTCTCCCGCGAGTTCCGGGCCGGGACACCTGCCGGGGCAGGGCGCCGAGTCTGGACGCGGATTGCAAGCGGCATTCGCTCTGATATGAGAAAAACCGCCCTGCGGCGTCCGTAGGGTGGTTTTTCTCATGTGTACTCACTTTTACGGGGATGGAGGGATGGGAGCTAAGAATTTGCTTGACAAGTTTTGCTTAATGTGTTAAAGTGGTAAAAAGCATTTATATAGGTTACATTAAAAATTTGGGAGGGTCAAAATGAAAAAAGATGTTTATCTGTAGTGCTGGCGTTGGTAACATTGGTTGCGTCGATTTGCACTGTTGGCGCATATGAAGTTCCCCGTGTGAATGTAGAGGATAATTCCACTCTTGTATGTGAGACTGTGAGTGAGTACGAGGCTGTTGCTGAGCTTGCGAAACGGTCAACTAACGATCTTATATGTGCTGGGTATAATCTTCAAGAGATTCAGAATATTAAAAATTATAAGGAATTATATGTAGGACATATTGAAGAATTGAATAGCTTAAGTACAGAAACTCTAAAAGAGCATGGATATACAGATGGTCAGATATATGATATTAGGAATTTCACTGGTGCTGAGTCTCAAATTGCGCGCATCGGCGCAACATTAACTTTGCAAGTAAATATTACTAGTCTCAAATATGATGGTCAATATACACGTGGTACGATTATCTATTCGTGGCTTTGGAATGGAATTCCGGAGTTTAAAATGAAAGATATTGTAGCTTTTGGGTGGAATGATTGGATTGTTGAAACCCAACGATCTAATGTTAGCTATATGAACATACTAACAGGGAATTATACTTATAATAAATCTGCCACTTATGAAGCAGAAAATATTCAAACCAGGGGTGCAGCACACAAGTTTAGTGTATCAGAAGATAATAACTATTCTTATGCGAAAACAGGGGATGGAAGTTTTACTGTTAAATCTGACGTTCAAGCACGTAAGGATATGTATCTTTATGCTTCTTATGGGCATTCTGAAATTGTAGCAAGTGCCCCGTCATTTAGCGTTGGTACTAGCGGTGCAGGCTTGTCCATTTCTTATTCATTTGGAGTCTCGACCATTGCTAGTGTAAATAAAAATAAAGCCTGCTCATAGGAGACTTTGCATGAAGCGAGAAAGCAAAATTTTCATTGTTTTTTTGACTATTATTTTAATTACTCAACTTGTATTGCTGAAGCGTATCAGTGATTTAGAAGTTGCTATATCCGGATTAACTTCCTTTCATATGAAAACAAACGATATATTGACCGGAAGGATTTGCAGAATTCTAGAGCATTTTGATTTACCTACAGAAATAGTAATAGACAATCCAGACGGTACGACACCGGCAATTGACTGAGTTTGATGACCTTGTAAAGAAGGCCGCCGCATATGCGGTGGCCTTCCGTATTTCTGTAGTATCATAACTCAATTGTCCGGCCCTCCTCGGCGGACTGGTAGGCGGCATAGAGAACTCTGGTGGTCTCATAGGCCAGATCAAAGCCGGAGGCGGGCTGGCGGTGATATGCGGCCGCCTCCATAAAGTCCTGGAGCTCCCCCACATAGCCCCGGATGATCTCGTCCGAGACAAAGGCCTTGTTCCAGCCCAGCTTTTTGGGCAGCATCTCCGAGATGGGCACATCGTCCAGGCCCTCTTCATCCAGAAAATAGGTGTTCAGAAGGTCGGTGGGCGTGATGTTGCAGGTCAGGGCAGTGTTGTTTCCATAGATCTCGATGTAGTTCTTTGTGCCGCCCAGAACGGCGTCGCTGGCGATACACAGCGCCTTGGTGCCGTCGGAAAAGGTCAGGCTGGCGACGCCATAGTCCTCCACATCCTCGGGATGGGCGGTGATGTACTGGTGCTCCTCCTGAGTCAGGCACTGGGTCACCTTGCCTACGTCACAGCTGACCCGTTTGACGGTGATGACCTCGCCCCGGGCAGCGGCCTCCTGCTGCTTCAGCCAGAGCATCCCGCCCAGGGGATGGACACCGGTGCGGCTCAGTGTACCGCCGCCGGTCCGGTTCCATTTGCCGGCCACGGGGCTGCTGGAGCCCTTCAGACTCTCCTCCCCCTTCATAAAGAGCAGCTTGGTTTTTTTGGCCCGGATGATCTCGGCGGACTTTTGGATGGGCGAGGCGTAGACGAAGTTTTCTGCGTACATAAAGGTGCGTCCGGTCTGTTGGACAACCCCTTTCAGCTCGTCCATCTCCGCCAGGCACTGCCGGAGCATCTCCCCCTTGGGCACCGAGAGCCCCACATTTTCCTGCCCCGGCGCGCCAAAATAGCCGGTCAGAGGCTTTTCGCAGATGACATCCTTGCCTGCTCGCATGGCCTCCATGGCGAAGCGGGTGTGGAGAAAGGGCGGGAGGACAATGTCCACAACGTCGATCTCCGGGTCGTTCAAAATTTCCTGATAATCGTTTACCGCCCGCTCATAGCCAAACCGGGCTTTCACCTTTTCTGCCAGCTCCAGCTGCACGTCGCAGACGGTTTTCAGCCGGACAGAAATCCCGCTCACCTTCTCATAGCCGTTGCCGTGGAGGTACGCCGCGTAACCGGCGCCCACCGTTCCAATGGTGACCGTTTTTGTGGGGTTGCAGCTCATATTCTCTTCCTCCTGTCTCTCGGCGGCGCCGAGTGTAACATGTCCGCATACCGTTGTTTTTTGCGATAAGGTATGTTATCATTATCATAACCGGAGTACCATTGGAAAGCAATCACCTTTTTCAACGGCATTGATACCAAAACCGTTATGAATCTCGGGGCAGGAGGGCGAGAAAGCTATGACCTTGCACCAGCTGCGGCATTTTGAGAGTCTGGCCCATACCCAGCACTATCAGCGCTCCGCAGAGCTGCTGGGGGTCAGCCAGCCTGCCCTGAGCCGGTCCATCAGCGCGTTAGAGCTGGAGTTGGGCGCGCCGCTTTTTGAGCGGCAGGGGCGGAACGTGGTGCTCAGCCGCTTTGGCCGGGTCTTTGCGGAGCATATCTTTGCCGCTATGGATGAGATCAACACCGGCTTTGCCCATGTGCGGGATTTGACCGACCCCAAAAAGTGTGTACTGGATATCTCTCTGAATTACATTGCGGCCAACCTCTACCTTCCGCAGCTCCTGCGCGGTTACACCCGGCTGAACCCGGAGAAGGAGCTGGTATTTCAGCTCCGTCAGGCCAATACGCCGGAGATCCTCCGCAATGTGCTGGAGGGACGCAGTGAAATTGGACTGTGCTCCTATATGGAGGACCAGCCGGGGATCCATTTCTCCCCCCTTGTCCGCTATCCTCTGCGGCTGGTGACCCCGCCGGACCACCCTCTGGCCCAGCGGGATCAGGTGTCGCTGGAGGAGATTGGTCAGTATCCGCTGATCCTCTCCATAGATAAAACCCACTACATTGAAAATATGCTGATCGGTTTGGGGGTGAGGCCCATTGTGGCCTGCCGGATGGGGGAGGACCGCTCCATCGCCAACTTTGTGGCCTGCGGGTTTGGACTGGCCATTTTGCCCTATGACCCTCAACTGGAGAGCTGCGGCGTCTCCCTGGTGCCCATCCGGGACAGCTGCGCCTATCGGGACTTCTACCTGGCGCTGGCCCGGGGCAGGCCCATCTCGACCCACAGCAGAGACTTTTGCCGCTATATTTTAAACGGCCGGAACAAGGACAGCGCCCGCCGGCCATCCATTTTTAAGGAGGAATCACAATGAAAATCACTTATCTGGGTCACTCCTGCTTTCAAATCGAGTCTCAGGGCTATTCCGTGGTGCTGGACCCCTATCGGGAGGGCAGCGTACCCGGTTACCGCCCCGTTCAAGCAGAGGCCGACGGGGTACTGTGCAGCCACGGCCACAACGACCACGGCGGCGCGGAGTGCGTGACCCTGAGGCAGGGCACAGTCTCCCCCTTCACTGTGGAGACCATCCAGACCTGGCACGACGACCAGCAGGGGGCCCTGCGGGGCAGCGACACCATCCACATCCTGGACGACGGCCAGTGCCGGATTGCCCACCTGGGGGACCTGGGCTGTGAGCTGACGGTGGAGCAGAAGGAGAAGCTCAAGGGCCTCACCGCCCTGCTGATCCCGGTGGGGGGTTACTACACCATTGACGCCGCCCAGGCCAGCGCGCTGGCGGATGAACTGGACCCCACCGTGGTGATCCCCATGCACTACCGGGGGGAGAGCTTCGGCTACGACGTCATCGGGACCCTGGAGCAGTTTACCGCCCTGCGCAGCGACGTGGTACCCTGCGGCTCTGAGCTGGAGCTGACGCCGGAGACCGGAAAACAGACCGCCGTGCTCCGCCCCCAGAACCGGTAAGCTTTCATAAACATACAAAAACGCCCTGGAGAAAACCTCCAGGGCGTTGGTGCCGTTTGGGGAGTGGGATTACTCCTCCTCGTCCTCTTCCAAGTCCTCCTCGTCGTCCTCGTCGTCGGTGAGTTCCATGGCAAAGCGGGACCCGCAGTCGGGGCACTCCACCTCTCCCGCCGCCATCGCCTCCTCATCAATGATGAGAGGCTCGCCGCAGGTGGGACAGTCCACCTCGAACCAGTCGTCGTCATAGTCCTCGTCGTCCTCGTCCATCTCATCGTCAAAGAGCACCGCTTCCACATCGGCCAGGTCGTCAGACAGCACATCGATCTCTTCGCCCAGATTCAGGGCGTTCTCCTCCAGGTCCTCCACCGACATGGCCAGCTCCTCCATGATGCCGATCATCACGGAGATGAGCTTGCCCTCCTTGGACTTCACAGTATCCAGGTCCAGCCCCTCGGCCAGGCCCTTCAGATAGGCGACTTTTTCGGAAATAGTCATAATCGTTTCCCTTTCTGAGGCAATGCCTCCCTTAGGCCTTACATCTCTCCAGATACTCGCCGGTACGGGTGTCAATCTTGATCTTATCGCCAGGGTTGACAAACAGGGGGACCTTAATCTCAGCGCCCGTCTCCAGAGTGGCAGGCTTGAGCACGTTGTTGGTGGCCGTATTGCCCGCAAACCCGGGGTCGGTCTCGGTGACCTCCAGGTCCACAAAGTTGGGGGGCTCCACGCCGAAGACGCTGCCCTTGTAGGACATCACCTTGCAGGTCATGTTCTCCTTGACAAACTTGAAGCTGTCGCCCAGCAGGTCTCTGCCAATCGGAATCATGTCGAAGGACTCGGGGTCCATAAAGTAGTACAGGTCGCCGTCACTGTAGCTGTACTCCATGTCCTTGCGCTCCACAAAGGCCTGCTCGAACTTGGCGGTGGGATTGAAGGAGGTCTCGGTCACGCCGCCGGTGATGACATTCTTCATCTTAGTGCGCACAAAGGCGGCGCCCTTCCCGGGTTTGACGTGCTGGAACTCCACTACCTGCATCACCTTGCCGTCCATCTCAAAGGTCACACCGTTACGGAAATCGCTGGCAGAAATCATTGGCATAGGAATCATCCTCCGTTATAAAACTATTTGAGCCTCGTTAGCTGACTTATTTTACCCTATTTTTTCCCCCTTGGCAAGGGGTTCGGAGAGAATTGCCGCCATTCCGAAAAATTTTTTCTGCGCAGGACCCCATACCGGTCACACCGGCCGGGGATTTTGATTGGTCCCTCACTTGGGCAGGGGCATATCCTTGTACTCGAAGCAGGTCTCCAGCTCCACGGAGGTCTGGGAGTCGCCGTACTGCTTGAGGGAGGACAGCAGCTCGTTCAGCTGGTGGGTATCCTTCACCGCAAAGCGCAGCAGGGCGTTGAGCTTTCCCACCAGGTGGTGGTGGGCAGTGATCGCGGGGGTGTTCTCACAGTATTTACAAAACTGGCTGTATTTTTCCGGGAACAGCGCAATCAGGATAAATCCGGTCAGGCTGCTGTCCAGCAGAGTGCGGTCCACACTGATGGAAAAGCCCTTAATAACCCCCTTCTCCTCCATGCGGCGAATGCGCTCGGAGACGGCGGGGGCGGTGAGACCCACCTGGTCCCCGATGCACTTTAACGTGGTGCGGCTGTCCCGCTGTAGGATATTCAGGATCTGATAGTCGGTGCGGTCCATCAGCCCATCACTGTACCTTTCTTCACCACTGTCTGGACCAGGTTGCTCCCCATGCGGTAGCAGATGTAGTCCAGGTCGGGGGCGTCCCAAATCACCAGATCCCCCTGTTTGCCTGGCTCTATGGACCCCACCCGATCCGCCATATCAATGGCACAGGCGGCGTTGAGGGTCACGGCGGTGAGGACTTCCTCCGGGGTCAGCTTGTACTTCAGGCAGCCCAGGTTGATGACAAATTGCAGATTTAGGCAGGGGCAGGAGCCGGGATTGAAATCGGAGGCCATTGCCACCGGCACGCCGGCGCTGACCATGTCCCGGGCAGGGGCGAAGACGGCCCCCAGGTAGAAGCTGGTGGCGGGCAGGAGGCAGGCCACCACGCCGCCCTTGGCTAGGCTCTCAATGCCCTCCGGGGGACAGACGATCAGGTGTTCGGCGGAGATGGCCCCAATCTCCCCCGCCAGCTGGGAGCCGCCGATGGCCTCGATCTCGTCGGCGTGGATCTTGGGGCGCAGGCCGTACTTGAGACCGGCCTCCAGCACCTGCCGGGACTCCTCCATGGTGAAGGTGTCCGCCTCACAGAACACGTCGCAGAACTTGGCAATGCCCTGCTCCTTCACCAGGGGCATCATCTCCTCGCACACCAGGCGGATGTACTCGGCCCGGTCGGCCTTGTACTCGGCGGGCACCAGGTGGGCCCCCATGAAGGTGGCCACCAGGTCCATGGGGTGACGGCGGTTCAGGTTGTCAATGACCCGCAGGGCCTTCAGCTCGTGCTCTGTGGCCAGGCCGTAGCCGCTCTTGGCCTCGCAGGTGGTGACGCCCAGGGAGAGCATCTCGTCCAGGGCCCGGGCGGCCTTGGCGGTCAGCTCCTCCTCGGTGGCGGCCCGGGTCGCGTTGGTGGTGGACTGAATGCCTCCGCCGGCGTTCTGAATTTCCAGATAGGTCTTTCCATGGAGCTTCAGCCCCAGCTCGTTCTGCCGCCAGCCGCCGAAGATGAGGTGGGTGTGGGCGTCCACCAGGCCGGGGGTCACCAATTTCCCCTGGGCGTCAATGGTCTGCTCCGCCGCCGGGGCGGGACCGGCGCCTACCTGGGAGATCAGGCCGTCCTCCATCAGGACCCATGCGTCCTTCAAAATCTGAATGTTCCCCTGCTCCGTCCCCCTCTTGGGGCCGGTCCCCTGGGGGGTGGCCAGCATACCAATATTGCTGACAAGTACCTTGCTCATAGTGTCCTTCCTTTCCAAAAGAGGGGACGCCGCAGGACGCCCCCTCTGGTTAATTTGCAGTGAAATTTTAGTCCTTCATGTCCTTGAGTGCCTCGGCCACCAGGTTGTCGTCGGCCAGATAGGGCAGGGTTATGTGATCCTGGCCCTGGTACAGCTCGTTGTACTCGACCACGGTGGTCATGGAGTTGGGATTGCCGGCCCAGTTGCGGCGGGAGACGCCGATCATGGTGTCCCAGGGCATGGACATCTTCAGGATGGTGTCAACCCGCTCGGAGCCGTCCAGCACCATGCCGAAGCCGCCGTTGATGGCCTTGCCGATGCCAGTGCCGCCGCCGTTGTGGAGGGCGATCAGGCTCATGCCCCGGGCGGCGTTGCCGGCGTAGCACTGGGTGGCCATCTCGGCCATGATGTTGGAGCCGTCCTTGATGTTGGAGGTCTCACGGAAGGGGGAGTCGGTTCCGCCGGTGTCGTGGTGGTCGCGGCCCAGCATGACGGGGCCGATCTCGCCGTTGCGGACCATCTCGTTGAACTTCAGGGCGATGTTCATGCGGCCCATAGCGTCCTGATACAGGATGCGGCACTGGGTGCCCACCACCAGCTTGTTCTTCTTGGCGTCACGGCACCAGACATAGTTGTCATAGTCCTGATAGCGGCGGTTGTGGGCCTTGATGTACTCGGCGGCGGCGGCGTCGGTCTTGTCCAGGTCCTCGGGATTGCGGCTCAAGCAGCACCAGCGGAAGGGGCCGTAGCCGAAGTCGAACAGGCAGGGACCCAGGATGTCCTCCACGTAGGAGGGGAAGACAAAGCCGTCCAGGTCGTTCTCGCCGTTCTTGCAGATGGACTTGACGCCGGTGTCGTACACGGCCTTCAGGAAGCTGTTGCCGTAGTCGAAGAAGTAAGTACCCTTGTCGTGGAGCTTGCAGATCATCTCGTAGTGGTGCTGGAGGGTCTTGTCAACCAGCTTGGCGAAGCCCTCGGGGTCCTTGTCCAGCATCTCGGTGCGCTCCTCGAAGGTCAGGCCCTGGGGGCAGTAGCCGCCGTCATAGGGCACGTGGCAGGAGGTCTGGTCGGACAGCAGGTCCACGTGGATGTTGTTGTTGTAGACATACTCCAGCAGGTCCACAATGTTGCCGTGGTAGGCGACGGCGCAGGGCTGTTTGCTCTCCTGGTGCTCCTGGGCGATCTTTACCGCCTCGGCCAGGTCGGCGGTGCGGTGGCTCACCCAGCCCTGGGTGTAGCGGGTCTCAATGCGGGAGTCGTCCACCTCGGCGATGATGGAGGCGGCCCCGGCAATCTCAGCGGCCTTGCCCTGAGCGCCGGACATACCGCCCAGACCGGCGGAGATGAACAGACGGCCGGCCAGGTTGCCGTCCTCGGGGATGCCCAGTTTCAGGCGGCCGGCGTTGAGCAGGGTGTTGAAGGTGCCGTGGACAATGCCCTGGGGACCGATGTACATCCAGCCGCCGGCGGTCATCTGGCCGTAGTTGGCCACGCCAATGGCGGCGGCGCGGTTGAAGTCTTTCTGGTTGTCGTACATACCCACCATCAGGCCGTTGGAGATGATGCAGCGGGGGGCCATCTTGTGGCTGTGGAACAGGCCCAGGGGGTGGCCGGACATGACCACCAAGGTCTGTTCGTCGGTCATGACCTCCAGGTACTTCTTAATCAGACGGTACTGCATCCAGTTCTGACAGACCTGGCCGGTCTCGCCGTAGGTGACCAGTTCGTAGGGATACAGGGCGATATCAAAGTCCAGGTTGTTGTCGATCATCACCTGGAAGGCCTTGGCCTCGGTGCAGTTGCCCTTGTACTCCTCGATGGGCTTGCCGTACAGCTTGCCGGCGGGGCGGAAGCGGTAGCCATAGATGCGGCCGTGCTCCTCCAGCTCCTGGGCGAACTCCTTGGCCATCTGGGCGTGGTGGTCAGGGTGGATGTAGCGCAGGGCGTTCTTAATGGCCAGCACCTTGTCGGTCTGGGTGAGGTGGGACTCCCGGCGGGGGGCCCGGCGGTACTGGGGGTCGAATTGGGGATACTCGGGCAGGTCATAGTCCAGCTTGATGGTCATGGTGTCTGCAAGATTCATTGGGTTTGCCTCCGTTTCTAAAATTTTTGTGTAATACTTCCGGATTTGTTCCGGGGGTCATATCTTCTGTATTGTATTTTATCAAAAAGATGGTAGAATGAAAAGTACTACTATTATATATTTGATATATAAAAAAAGTATGGTGCATTCAGGGATGAGAGTCCAGAAGCGCCCACCCCATACTATAAAAAGGCAATTTCCCCATACCGGGCGGCGGGGTCACGCCAATTTGAGACCGTCAGACCGCGGAAAAAGTTCGTTCTCTTCCTTTCAAAAAAGAGAAGAAAAAGGAGGAAAAAGTATGAATTTCAAGCAGCTGGAGTATTTTGCCGCAGTGGCGGAGGCGGGGAGTATTTCCGGGGCCTCCCGGGCCCTCCACGTGGCCCAGCCCCCCATCAGCCGGCAGCTGGCCCTGCTGGAGGACGAGCTGGGGGTGTGTCTCTTCCTGCGGACCAACAAGGGGATTGAACTGACCGAGGCGGGGCGGCGTCTGGCCCAGCACAGCCGCCAGATGTTCCAGAGTCTGCGGGCCATGGCCGACAGCGTCCGAGATGTGGACGCGGGTATCCAGGGAGAGCTGAAGGTGGGGGCCATCTACTCCGACGCCCAGATTGCCGCCCGCCTGCTGAAGGACTACCACAAGCACTATCCCCAGGTGGAGCTGTATGTGCGCATGGGCTCTCCCGGCGACCTGCTGAACGCCCTGAGCCGGGGGGAGCTCCACGTGCTGTTCCTGCGCAGTCAGTCGGAGACCCCCTGCGGCCTGCGGGAGCTGGTTCTGGGGGCGGACCCCCTGGAGCTGGTGATGTGCCCCGAAACCGACCCCGCCCCAGGACAGGAGGCTGTCCCCCTTCAGGCCCTGCGGGACGCCCCCATGTGCCTGCTGCGCAGCGATGACCTGTGGGGCTATGGCCGGGACCTGCTGGAGGAGTGCCGCCGGGCGGGCTTCTCCCCCCATGTGGTCTGCCACTGCTACGACACGCCCATGGAGATGCAGATGATTCAGGCGGGCTTTGGGGTTGGATTTCTGCCCAGATCCATTGTGGCCGCCCACCCGGGGTCGCCGGTGTACACCAAGCCGGTGCTGGAGTGCCCGTTCAGCTCTTACCCCGTTCTGGCGTGGGAAAACAGCCCCTATCAGCCCAGCTGTGTCCAGCGGTTTCTGGAGCTGGCGGAAGAAAGCCAGGAGGGGGGGAAGCCTTAATATTTTTAAGCCCAGGGCCAAAAACACCTTCCTTCCCTCCTTGCATCTTCCTCCTGAATCCCATATAATAGACGCATCAAAGGAAACACCCCGGCAAAAAATTTTTAGGAGGAAATCTCAAATGGCTAGACTGGTAGAGTGTGTCCCTAATTTCAGCTGCAGCAAGGAGAAGGACGAGGCCGCATACAACGCCCTGGTGGAGGTGGCCAAGAGCATCCCCGGCTGCACCCTCTTTGACGCCCAGACCGACGGCAACCACAACCGCTGTGTGTTCACCATGATCGGCTCCCCCGAGGCCGTGGAGGAAGCGGCCTTCCAGCTGGCCAAAAAGGCCGCCGAGGTCATCGATATGAACAAGCACACCGGCGAGCACTCCCGCATGGGCGCCACCGATGTGATCCCCTTCATCCCCACCATGGGGATTACCGTGGAGGAGTGCGTGGAGATCTCCAAGCGGCTGGGCCAGCGGATCTGGGACGAGCTGAAGATCCCCTCCTTCCTCTATGAGGACTCCGCCTCAACTCCCGCCCGCCGCAATCTGGCCGCCTGCCGCAAGGGCCAGTTCGAGGGGATGCCTGAGAAGCTGCTCCAGCCCGAGTGGGCCCCCGACTTCGGCGAGCGGAAGATCCATCCCACCGCCGGCATTACCGCCATCGGTGCTCGGATGCCCCTGGTGGCCTTCAACGTGAACCTGGCCACCTCCGATGTGGAGGTCGCCAAGAAGATCGCCAAGGTGATCCGCGGCTCCTCCGGCGGCTTCCGCAGCTGCAAGGCCATGGGCTTTATGCTGGAGGACCGGGGCATCGCCCAGGTGTCCATGAACATGGTCAACTATGAGGATACCTCCCTGTGTACTGTGTATGAGATGATTAAGTCCCTGGCTGAGCGGTACGGCACCTATATCGTGGGCAGTGAGGTGGTAGGTCTGACCCCCGCCAAGGCCCTTATTGACTGCGCCGAGCACTACCTGAAGCTGGAGAACTTTGACTGCCACAACCAGGTGATGGAGTACCACCTGGTGGGAATGGAATAAGGGGGACGATACAATGAAACTGGCAGAACTGAAAACCGCCGAATTTGTGGACCTGCTGGCCTCCGACGCCCCCGCCCCCGGCGGCGGCTCCGCCGCCGCGCTGGAGGGGGCCTTGGGCGCCGCCCTCACCGCTATGGTGTGCTCCCTCACCGTGGGCAAGAAGAAGTACGCCGACCATGAGGAGCTGGCCCGGGAGACCCAGACCAAGGCCCTGGCGCTGAAAGACCGCTTTGTGGACGTGATGGACCGGGATACCGAGGCCTTTAACGTGGTCAGCGCTGCCTTCGCCATGCCCAAGGCCACCGATGAGGAGAAGGCCGCCCGCTCCGCCGCCATCCAGAAGGGGCTGGAGGGCTGCACCAAGACCCCCTTTGAGATGATGGAGCTGGCCGTGGAGGCCCTGGAGCTCACCGCCGGGGTTCTGGGCAAGAGCAACGACAGCGCCGCCAGCGACCTGGGGGTGTCCGCCCTGTCCCTGCGCGCCGCCATCCAGGGGGCCTGGCTCAATGTGCTCATCAACATTGGGAGCCTAAAAAACAAGGAGCTGGCCCAGGACTACCGCGCCAAGGGCGAGGCCCTGCTGGCCAAGGCCCTGCCTCTGGCCGATCAGATCTACAGCGCCGTGGCCGCCGCCATGTAATCAAAAATTGATTGACAAACCGGCCTTCCTGCTGTATCTTATTGGATGTGAGAAATATCACCTGGTCAGAGTAGGCCCAGTGCGTCAAGTGCCGTCGGACGGGAAGTTGCCGGCGGACGAAGGATGTTTGTGATCCGCGATGCTGTGCCGCATTCCGCTGCCATGGGGGAGTATGCTCCTTTCGTGGCAACACGCCGTGAAAGGAGCGTATTATTATGTCAAAAAACCGCCATTACATCTACAACATCTGCATGATTGCCCTGCTCACCGCAATGATGGTGCTGCTGAAGCGGACCATCGCCATCGAGACCCCCTATTTTAAGTTCTCCTTCGCCTCCCTGCCCATTGTGCTGGCGGCCCTGCTCTTCGGCCCCATTGAGGGGGCGGTGGTGGGTCTGCTGGGGGAGTTCATCGCCCAGATCACCGGGCTCTATGGGCTGGCCCCCACCACAGTGCTCTATGTGGCCCCCGCCGCCATCCGGGGGGTCACCGTGGGACTGGGGGCCCTGTGGTGCCGCCGGGCCACCGGCCGGAGGCTGGAGAGCCGTCCGGCGCTGTGCTACACCGTCTGCATCCTGGGGGCGGTGCTTACCACCGCAGGGAATACCCTGAGCATCTGGCTGGAGTGCCTGATGTACCGCACCTCCTTCGCCGCCCACCTGCCCTTCCTGCCTGGGCGGTTCTTTACCGGGATCGCCACTGCGGTGGGTATCACCACCGTCTGTATCCCCTTGGCCTTCGCCCTGCGCCGCAGCGGCGCGGTGAAATACATCGACTGAGAAAGGACGCGGAGCTATGGAATGGAAGCTGCTGGATCAAGCCGGCTATGTGACCACCAGTTGGTCCGGGGGGACGACAACCCAGCTGGCCATTGCGCCGGAGGGGGCGGTGTATGGGGACCGGGACTTCCTCTGGCGCATCAGCTCCGCCACTGTGGAGCTGGACCACTCCGACTTTACCCCCCTGCCCGACTACCACCGCTTTTTGGCGGTGCTGGAGGGGGAGATCAGGCTGAAGATTGACGGTCAGGAGCCCTTCCTCCTGGCCCCGGGCCGGGTGGTGGAGTTTGACGGCGGCGTCCCGGTGGAGAGCTGGGGGCGGTGCGTGGACTTTAACCTGATGGTCCGCAAGGGAAAGGGCCAGGGGGCGGTGAGCCTTCTGTCCGGGACCCGTCCCCAGGAGGGAAGCTGGACCCCCGCCCCCGGTGACGCCGCCATTTACTGCCTGTCCGGCGCGGTCCGCCTGCCGGAGCAGGGCCTGGAGGCCAAAGCGGGGGAACTCCTTCTGTGCCGTGACTGCCGGGGAGAAGAGGTGGAGCTGATCTGTGAGGCGGGGGCGGCTATGCTGGTCTCCGTCAGGGAGGCATGAGCCTATGACCGATCTGGAAGCGGTGGAGCTGATCCACCAGCGGGCCTGGGTCGGCCAGAAGCCGGGGCTGGAGCGCATCCGCCGGCTGCTGGGACGGCTGGGCGACCCCCAGAAGGAGCTGAAATTTGTCCACATCGCCGGGTCCAACGGAAAGGGATCCACCGCCGCCATGCTGGCCAGCGTGCTCACCGCGGCGGGGCTGAGGACCGGACTGTACACCTCTCCCCACCTGTGGCATTTCCATGAGCGGTTCCGGGTCGACGGGGTCCCCATCCCCGGGGAGAAACTGGCGGACATTGCCGCCCAGGTGCTGGAGGCGGCGGAGGACCAGACCGAGTTTGAGCTGATGACCGCCATCGGAATGGTCTGCTTCCTGCGGTCGAAGTGCGATATTGTGGTGCTGGAGACCGGCCTGGGGGGGCGGCTGGACTCCACCAACATTATCGGCAAGCCTGAGGCGGCGGTGGTAACCCACATCGGCCTGGAGCACACTGAGCTGCTGGGGGATACCCTGGAGAAGATTGCCGCCGAGAAGGCGGGGATCATCAAGGAGGGCTGTGATGTAGTCCTTTACCGGCAGGACCGAGGGGTCATTGAAACGGTGGAGGACGCCTGCCGCAGGGCGGGCAATTCGGAAAGGCTCTGGCTGACGGACCCAAGCGCACTGGAGGTGATCTCCAGCGGACTGGAGGGGCAGACATTTCGATACCAGGGTTTGGGGCCCTTCCGCATCCCTCTGCTGGGGGAGTATCAGCTGTACAACGCCGCCGTGGTGCTGGAGACGGTGAATGCCCTTCGGTCGCGGGGCTGGGACATCCCGGAGGAGGCGGTGGTCCAGGGTCTGGAACAGGCCCGGTGGCCTGGGCGGCTGGAGCTGGTCCGCCGGAAGCCCGACGTGATCCTGGACGGGGGCCACAATCCCCAGTGTATGGAGGCGCTGAGCCGGGCGCTGGGGGAGCTGTACCCCGGGAAAAAGCTGGTATTCCTCACCGGTGTGCTGGCGGACAAGAATTGGCGGGCAATGGCAGTGGAGCTGCTGCCCCTGGCAAAGGAGTTTTACACCATCACCCCTGACAGCCCACGGGCTATGGCCGCCCAGGAGCTGGCCCAGTATTTCAGCGGTCAGGGCGTGAAAGCAACCCCCTGTGACACCATTCACGAGGGGCTGGAGCGGTCAATGGAGGCCGCCGGCCCGGAAGGGATTGTGTGCGTCTGCGGGTCGCTGTATATGATTGGCGAGGCGCGGCACCTGCTGGGGCTGTGCTGAGTCCCAACTCTGGATCAAGAAAGGTGGAAGCACTATGTTGAGCCCCGGGGAATTTGTCCTGTTTTATGCCCAGGTGGGCGAGAAAAAGTGTGCCAACAGCGCCGTCAGACTGTTTTTGGCGGCAGTGCTGGCGGGATTCTTTATCGCCTCCGGCGCGGTGGCGGCAGGAACGGCCTCCTATGGGCTGGATAATCCCTCCATTGCTCGGGTTGTCAGCGGCCTGCTGTTCCCCTTCGGGCTCATCATGGTCATCCTCACCGGGGCGGAGCTGTTTACCGGAAACTGCATGATTGCCATCTCCCTGCTGGAGCGGAAAGCCGGCCCGGCGGGAATGGTGCGGAATCTGGCGATTGTCTACCTGGGAAACTTTACCGGGGCGGGATTGCTGGCGGCGGCAATGGCCTTCAGCGGGGCCTTTTCCAACGAGGCACTGGCAGTTTATGTCATTCGCTCCGCTGCCGCCAAGTGCGCCATTCCCTTCGGCAGGGCGGTGGTGCTGGGAATTTTGTGCAACATTCTGGTGTGCGCCGGGGTGATGTGCTCCCTGTGCGGCAAGAGTCTGCCGGGGCGGGCCATAGGGGCCTTTGTGCCGGTGAGCTTCTTTGTCATCGGCGGCTTTGAGCACTGCGTGGCCAATATGTACTACATCCCCGCCGGACTGCTGGCGGCAGGTCTGCCCGGCTGTGCTGGGCTGGCCCGGGAGGCAGGGATTGATTTGTCCCTGCTGAGCCTGGGCGGACTGTTCACCAACCTGATTCCGGTGACCATTGGGAACATCATCGGCGGCTGCGGCTTCGGGGCGCTGATCTGGGCCTGTCACCGGAGGCCGGCGTAAGGGGCCGTGCCCTGATCCTTTCATACAAAAAGCTCCCATCCCGGAAGGGATGGGAGCTCTGCTTTATAGAGGATCAAAGGGGTTTGAGGAGGCCGTCAAATCCGTCTCCAGCTCGCCCCGCCGGGCACGTCGGTGACATCAATGCCCTGCTGCTTCAGCTCGTCCCGAATGCGGTCGGCCTCGGCAAAGTTCTTGGCCTTCTTGGCCTCATACCGCTGGAGGACCAGCGCGTCCACCGCGGGGTCCCCCTCGCCGGTGATGGTATAGCCCCCCTGGGTCGCGGTCTTCTGCCGCTTCTGCTCCTCCCGCACCGCCGCCGCCTTCTCCAGCAGCGACAGGGAGAGCACCTGGTCAAAGCTGTTCAGAATGGCCAGCCGGGTTGCGCCGTTGGTCTTGGCCTTGAGGGCGTCGTACAGGGCGGTGACCCCCAGGGCGGTGTTCAGGTCGTTGCCCACCTGGGCGCGGAATTTTTCCTTGTATGCTTCCAGTACGGTCTGGTCCACGGCTCCGTCGGCGGGGTCCTGGGCGGCCACTTTGGCAATGAGCTTGTGGAAGGCCGCCGTGGCGTTGTCCAGGTTCTCCCAGGAGAAGACCAGCCCCTTGCGGTAGTGGCTCTGGAGGCAGAAGAAGCGGTAGACGATGGGGTCATAGCCCTTCTCCTCCAGCAGGGACACGGTGAGGAACTCCCCCTTGGACTTGGACATCTTGCCCTCGTTGGCGGTGTTCAGGTGGTGGACGTGGAACCACTGCCTGCACCAGGGGTGGCCGATATAGGCTTCACTTTGGGCAATCTCGTTGGTGTGGTGGGGGAATGCGTTGTCAATGCCGCCGCAGTGCAGGTCCAGGTACTCCCCATTGTACTTCAGGGAGATGCCGGAGCACTCAATGTGCCAGCCGGGGTAGCCCACGCCCCAGGGGGAGTCCCACTTCAGGGCCTGGTCCTCAAACTTGGACTTGGTGAACCAGAGGACAAAGTCGTTCTTGTTCCGCTTGTTCCGGTCCTCCTCCACGCCCTCCCGGACGCCCACCGCCAGGTCCTCCTCGTCGTGGGCGTTGAAGATATAGTAGCGCTCCAGCTTGGAGGTGTCGAAGTACACGTTGCCCCCCGCCACATAGGCATAGCCCTTGTCCAGCAGGCCCTCAATGAGCTTGATAAACTCGTCAATCAGGCCGGTGGCGGGCTGGACCATGTCGGGGGTCTTGATGTTCAGCCTGCGGCAGTCGTCGAAAAAGGCGTCGGTGTAGTACTGGGCAATCTCCATCACGCTCTTGTGCTCCCGCCTGGCCCCCTTGAGCATCTTGTCCTCGCCGGTGTCGGCGTCGGAGCTGAGGTGGCCCACGTCGGTGATGTTCATAACCCGGTTGACCTCGTAGCCGTCCCAGCGCAGGAATTTTTCCAGCACGTCCTCCATGATGTAGGAGCGCAGATTGCCGATGTGGGCGAAGTGGTACACCGTGGGGCCGCAGGTGTACATCTCCACATGGCCGGGGGTGTGGGTCGTAAATTCTTCCTTCTTGTGGGTCGCGGAATTGTATAATTGCATGGTATTTTCCTCCATTTTGTAATTTCGCTCTAAATCGGCTCGCCCAGCCCCTCCATGACCTCCATCAGAGCGTCGCAGCTCTCCCGGGTCGAGGCGCCATACATGGTCTGGTACTGGCCGCCCACATCCATGACCACCACCAGATTATCGGGGCGGCTGCTGTAAAAGGTGAGCTCATAGTCCATCCAGTTTTTCAGGACAACAGGGCGCCGGGCCAATTTCGTCTGAACTGCTTCCAGCTCTTCATCGGTCAGCCAATAAAAGAAACAGTCCTCCGGGGTATGTTCCAGCTGCCAGACGGCCTCATAGGTCAGGGCGGCCTCCAGAAACTCACTGGCAGTGGAGGCGGACAGCAGCCAGGGGTCGTCATCCTCCGTCTGGGTGTACACCGGCGGGTCGGGGAGGGCCAGGTCCTCCCGGCGGATGCCCGCCCGGCAGACCCCCTGGTTCTCGTTGAGCAGGATCAGCGCGTCACAGTCCTCCAGCCACTTCCATTTGGAATACTGCTCCGGAAAAATCCAGTCGTCCTGGACATAGTTCAGCCGCTTTGTGTGTCCAAAGGTGCGCCAGAAGTCCTCCACCACGGCGGGGAGCACGCCGAACCGCTCCCTCACTGCGGCAATCTCCGCCTCGGTACAGCCCTGGGGCCGGTCCACGCCGTAGAGGTCGCGGACAAGTGCTCTCAGCTCCATTTTAACAAGCTCCTCCTCTGTAGGGGCGGCCTGCGGCCGTCTTATTGGTAAATCAGATAATCCGTTTCTTCCCAAATATCCAGCTGGGAAAACAGCTCCTCCAGCGCCTCCGAATCTCCGGAGGCCAACACGGCCTGATGCTCCGGTGTCAGCCAGCCCTGCTGCTTCCGGACCCACCAATGGTCCGCTGGCAGGTCGGCATACAGAATGGGTTCACACAGGTGGGAGAAGATGAAATGCTCAAAGCTGCGGTTGGTCAAGCCGATTTCACCGCTGAACTTCATCCAGGCAAACACAGGGGCCTCCGGGTCCTCCAAAGCGGCGTCAAAGAAATAGATGTCCCCGTCATCATCCCAGGCAAAGGGAAGGATCTGGACTCCTTCCTTCCACTGTCCGCCGTGCTCCTGGACCTGTTCCATCAGATTTTCCCGCACCAGCACCACATCCGAAAAGAGCAGCGGGGACCAGCCGCGGCAATATTCCGGACACATGGTTTCCAAAAGCTGATTTGGAAAGAAGTGTGATTGAGCCTGGGGCCTGCCGCACATCCAGCGCATGGCTCCGCTTTCGTAGATGCTCCGACAAGCCTGCGGATAGGCGATATGGAGCTTTTTCTCTACTGTCTCCAGTTTCATTTGTGTTTCGCCTCCAAATACGTTTCATCCAGCAGCTTCTCCACCAGCTCCAGACGGGCGTTGAGGGCGGCCAGCTTTTCCAGTGTGGGGTTGTTCACGCTGGTCTGGTCCACGTCGTCGGCGTAGTGGGTGGAGCGCCCGGCGATGCGGACGATCTGAGCGGGGATGCCCACGGCGGTGGCGTCCTCCGGGACTTCGGACAGTACCACGGCGTTGGCGGCGATGCGGGCGTTGTCCCCCACCTTAAAGGGGCCCAGCACCTTGGCTCCGCAGGAGATGAGCACGTTGTTGCCGATGGTGGGATGGCGCTTGCCCTGGTCCTTGCCGGTGCCCCCCAGGGTGACGCCGTGGTAGATGAGCACGTCGTCTCCCACCTCGGCGGTCTCGCCGATGACAATGCCCATGCCGTGGTCAATGACAAACCGGCGGCCGATCTGCGCGCCGGGGTGAATTTCGATGCCCGTCCAGAACCGGGACCACTGGGACACCCAGCGGGCCAGAAATTTCCAGTTACGGCAGTACATCCAGTGGGCAATCCGGTGGTATATGGTGGCGTGGACCCCCTGATACAGCAGGAAAATTTCCAGCTTGGACCGGGCCGCCGGGTCCCGGCGCTGATAGGCCTCCAGCATTTCATTCAAGGCTTTAAACATAGATAACCCTCTTTCGGTTGAAAACAAAAAACCCCCTATGCCCACCTGGGCATAAGAGGCGATTGCTCGCGGTTCCACTCTCATTTTCACTCATTTGGCCGGTATCGGGGCCAAGCCGGACGGCATTACCCGCCGCGCTCCCGGACGCACTTCACGCCTCCCGCCGTAAGCCCCCTTGCAGCCAGTGAGGGGCCCTCTCTGTCCTTTGGGTGGGACGTTACTTTTCCGTTCCTCGCGCTGATAGTATAATATATTAACATTTCCCGGGTTTGGTGTCAAGTATTTGGCGTGGAAATTTGGAAAAATCCCCGATGTCAACGCAGAGTTGACAAGTTTCCAGCCCTCTTTTCTTGTCAACCGGCTGTATTTTTGTTATACTGGGAGCAGAAAAAGGAGGGATGAATATGACTTTAGGAGAACGAATTGCCCTGGTCCGGAAGAATGCGGGGCTGTCCCAGGAGCAGCTGGGAGAGAAACTGGGGGTATCCCGGCAGGCGGTGAGCAAGTGGGAGTCGAACCAGACCAACCCGGATGTGGTCTATGTGGCCCAGATGTGCCGGCTGTTGAAGGTGTCCTCCGACTGGCTGCTGCTGGGGGAGGAGCGGGAGGCGGACGGCGCGCCCCGCCGGTGTCCCCACTGCCAGGGAGTGGTGACCGGCCTGGAGAAGTTCTGCCCCAGCTGCGGCCAGAGCCTTATGGAGGAGTCCTCCGACGACAGCCGCTATAACCTGTTTTTGTGGGTCGTGCGCCACAAGGCCGACACTCGGAACGCCCTGCGGAAGTTTTACCGGGATTTGGCCGGTGACCGGGACTATATCCTGCCTAAATGTCTCCAGACAGATCCCATGCGCTTTGATATAACCCTCACGGAGAACACCCCCGTCCTGATCTGCGGCCACGCCGACCGTGCCGCCGCTGAGAAGGCTAAATCGCTGCTGGCCGGCTGTGCAGAGCTGCGGACCTACCCTGAAGACGCCGGCGAGGACTGGCTGCAACTGCCCCCCGGCGAACAGGTGAACAGTCTGTCTACCCAGTTTCCCCCCACACCGCCCATGACCTTCGGCATGGTGGTACTGGCGGTGATTCTGGGCATCATCATTGCCAGCTTCCTATGAGCAAGGGGCAGCGCTTTGATCTGTGGGTCTGCGGCGGTGCGGCCCTCTTCTACCTGGTCAACCGCCTGTGGCTGAGTCAGGCGGCGGGCGGCTGGCTGGGGGGATTCCTGTCCTGTTACGCCAACGACATCTTTGCCGGGGCGGCCATTGTGGCCTGGACTGATCTGCTGCTCCGCTTGGGAAAACTGCCCCCGGTGCGCTCCTGGCGGCACACCGTTCCTCTGCTGCTGGCCTGCGGCTTTGTCTGGGAGGTGCTGGCCCCCCTGTGGAAGGCGGGGGCGGTCTTCGACCCCTGGGACTTCCTGGCCTACCAGGCCGGGGGCCTGCTCTGGCTGGCCGGTCAGAGAGGAAAATAAAACGCGCCCGGGAAAATCCCAGGCGCGTACAGGAAAAACTTACTGCTCGTCCTCAATCAGGCCGTAGTCCCCGTTGTTGCGGTGATACACCACGGCAAAGGCCCCGCCGGCGTCCTCGTCCCGGAAGGCGAAGAAGCTGTGGCCCAGCAGATTCATCTGCAAAATGGCCTCCTCCTTGGTCATGGGCTTGATGGGGAAGGTCTTGCTGCGCATAATGCGGTACTCGCCCTCCTCCGGCTCGTCGGGGGCAAAGGTGGACACCTCGCTCACGTCTAGGGCCCGCTCGAAAGCCCCCTGGCGCAGCCGCTTCTCCAGGCGGGTCTTGTTCTTGCGGATCTGCCGCTCCAGGGTGGTGACGGCGGCGTCGATGGAGGCGTGCATATCGGAGGTGCTCTCCGACACCCGGAAAATGGTGCCGCTGGAGCGGATGGTGATCTCCACCTTGTTGTTCCGCTCCTTCTCCACACTGAATGTGATGGCGGCGGTGGCATCCTCCTTAAAGAAACGGTCCAGCTTGCCCACCTTCTTCTCCGCGTACTTGTGTACGGCGTCGGGCAGGGTCACTTTTTTGTCCGTAAATACAAATTTCATCTCAGTCGCTCCTTTCTGGTATCAACCGAAGGGAGGTTCCCTTCTGTGTCACTTATTATACCACAGGGGCGGAGAAAATCCAATCATTTTTGTTAAAAATTTCTAAATTCTTTGAGACCTTTTACTCAACCCGCCGGCCGCCGATCAGCACGGCCCTCACCTGGCCCATCAGCTCCAGAGGATGGCGGCTGGAGACCACAAGGTCCGCCTCCTTGCCGGGGGTCAGGGAGCCCAACTGGGCGTCCAGTCCGGCGATTTTGGCTGCGTGGATGGTGATGGCGGCCAGGGCGGTCTCCTCGTCCAGCCCCCCCTTTACCGCCAAAGCGGCGCACAGGGGCAGGTACTGGATGGGGATCTCCGGATGGTCGGTGCAGACGGCGATTTCAACCCCGGCCCGGCTGAGGATGGCGGGATTCTCCAGGGTCATGTTGGCCAGCTCCGGCTTGGAGCGGTCCCCCAGGGCGGGGCCGGTGATGACCGGGACCTTCTCCTGGGCCAGCAGGTCGGGGAGGAGGTGGCCCTCAGTTCCGTGGACAATGACGCATTTTAGGGAAAATTCCCTGGCAATGCGCAGCCCTGTGGCGATGTCGTCCGCCCGGTGGGCATGGATGTGGACGGGCAGCTCCCCCCGGACCACCGGCAGGAGGGCCTCCAGCTTGGCGTCATAGTCGGGGGGATCGGTGTCCTCGTCCTGGTCCGCCCTGTCCAGTTTCTCCCCATACTCCACCGCCTTGCGCAGATTCTCCCGGATGATAGCGGCGGTGGCCATACGGGTCACGGGAGTCTCGTCCCGGTGGTGGTAGACCTGCTTGGGATTCTCCCCCAGAGCCAGCTTCATGGACACAGGAGCCTTTACAAGCATGGCGTCGACCCAGCGGCCGTCGGTCTTGACGGCGGCGAACTGCCCGGCGATGGGGTTGGCGGAACCGGGACCAGTGAGAACGGTGGTCACCCCCGCCGCCCGGGCCTCGGAGAAGCAGCGGTCCAGGGGATTGACGGCGTCGACCGCCCGGAGCTGGGGGGTGCAGGGATCGGTCTCCTCGTTGCCGTCGTCGCTCTCAAAGCCGACTGCGTCGCCGAACATCCCCAGGTGGCAGTGGGCGTCGATGAAGCCGGGGCAGATGTGCCCCCCTTCCGCGTCGATGATTTCCCCCTCCCAGTCTGCGGGACACTCTGACATGGGACCCACCTGGGCAATTTTGCTCCCTGTGACGGCTACGTAGCCCTGTCCAATCACAGGTCCGTCCATCGTGTGGACGGCGCCGTTGATGATAAGCATAAGATTTCCTCCGTTGACAGGAACCGACAAAGGTTCCCATTGACTTGCCTGGGAAAATATGGTAGACTTCTCCCAGCTCGACCAATATGCTTTGTGCGAGTCTCTCCCCGCACTTGGGCGCCCTTCTTCGGAGGGGCGTCTTTTCTATTTTTGTATCTGTTTCCCGTATTCATATGGACGACCCCCTGCCCCGGGAAAAGAGACAGCCAAGGGGAAGGGGCGCTCCTAAGTGAATGGCCGGCAGCACAGATGCTCCTCATTATACAAAGGGGACCGTCCGCAGACGGCCCCCTCAAACGCACATGTTTACCGGCGTCCGCCGCCGCCCCGGCGGTTTCCGCCTTTTTTCTCGATATAGCGCAGCTCAGACAGCTTGCTGTCAGAGGACTGCATAAACTGCTTCAGCCGGTCCTCAAAGTCGGTGGGCTCCTTGGGAGCTTGGTGGACAAAGCCCATTGGGCGCGCCGGGCCGCCGCCCTGCCTTGGACGGCCTCCTCCCCCTTGCCGGGGGCCGCCGCCCTGTCTGGGGGCGCGCTGGGGCGGGGGCTCTACCTGCTTGATGGACAGATTGATCCGCTTGGCCTGGTCAATTCCGATGACCTTCACCTTGACCTCCTGCCCCTCGTGCAGGTGGTCGCTCACCTCATTCACATAGGAATAAGCGATCTCTGAAATATGGACCAACCCGGATTTTCCATCCGGCAGGGCTACGAAAGCCCCAAACTTTGTGATTCCCGTCACCTTGCCATCCAAAATGGCTCCTACAGCTAACTCCATTGAACCCAACTGTCCTCCCTTGTAAATTTAGAACACACACCCGCTGAGGCAGCTTGATTAGTTGGCGATGTCGATAAACAGTGTTTCGTGCTGCTCCACATAGCCCCGTTCCCGGGCCACCTGCTCCAGCATTTCAGGGTCGTCGCTGTTTGCGATAGCGTCTTCCAGTTTTTGGTTTTCCAGCCGCTGGTCGGTCACCTGCCGGGCCAGAATATCCCGTTCCGCTTCCACGCTCTGGATTTTCCCGCGCAGGTCCAGCACAGCGATGGCCATATAGATCAGCAGCACCAGCACCACGAGCTTGGTTAAAAATCCGGCCCGTTTGAACTGCATGGTCATCCACCTCTCCTTCCCTGACACGGCGGCGGCGGGCGGCCTGATCCAACTGCCCCGTCAGCGACTTTATTTTATACCATTTCGCTCCGGAAAGGAAGACGTTTTTTGCAAATTTTCTGATTTTTTTTAAAAGGACGCCTGCAAGCCCCAGAGGAAATGTCAAAATGCCCAATAGAGCGGCGGTCAGATCGGCTCCCAGGTAGCCCAGCCGCAGCAGCCAGGGGCTGATGGCCCAAAAATAGAGCCCTCCGCCCACCAGGCAGAAGACGGCGCCGTACACTCTGACCTGGCCTCCCCAGGCCTCCTGGGACCAGAGAAACAGGGCCGCAGTGGCTGCCAGCCAGAACAGCAGATCCAGCACAGGGGCCAGGAACGGAATCCTGACCCGCACCCGCAGGATGCGCAGCAGGTCGTAGACGATCCCCATGGCTCCGCCCAGCAGCAGCGCCTGACACAGTGCCCGGCTCTGCTGGACCACATCCACCGTCATCCGCCCAGAAGCCGGGCGAGAAATCCGCCGCCCCGGCCGCCCTGGTCCGACTCGTAGAGCAGCGCGTTCACCCGGCCCTCCACCTTCAGGTCGCCCCCGTCCAGGGAGAGCTTTTCGATGTGCAGACCCTCCCCCTGGATCTCCAGTCCCCCCTGAGCGGTGGTGAGGAGGATGGTGTTCTCATCAAAGCTCTCCACCTCCTCCACGCCGGAGACGACCAGCTGTTCCCGCTCCTCCAGGATGATGTGGTGGCTCATGGTCGGACGGGCCCGGTCGTCCACAAATGCCATAGAAATTCCCCCTTTCCTCTCCATTCTATGGGAGCGGCCCCAGGCTTTAGAACCGATATCCCAAAAGGGAAGGGAAAGGGGAGTAAGATCATGTCACGGTCAGCCGGTAGGACTCCATCCCGGGCAGCTGGGCCAGGAAGGACTGCACCAGGATCCGGGCCTCCTGGCTGGCGCTGGCGAGGACGCCCCGGTCTATGGCCTTCTGCTCCATGCTGGTCTTTTGTCTGGCCACAAACTCGGTATAGTTCTCAATGGAGATGGGGTTGAAGACGTTGTTGGTCTCGTCCAGCACCACCAGGGTGTCCTCAAAGGTCTCATGGGAGACGATCTCACTGTCGGGCAGGGTCACGGCAATGGAACGCGCCTCTTCATCTACGTCGATTTGGGCCCGGCTCAGGTCCACCCCGACCCGGATCCGTCCGTCGTAGGCCACAATAAACCGCTTGCTGGTGAAGGGGATGCCCACGTCCTGGCCAATGATCTTGATCTGGTTCTGATTTTCAAATTTGCCCGCGTTGGTGTAAATGTACTCGGTGGTCACTAGCTCCTGGAGGGAGCTGAGCTGGTCGCTGACGGTGGAGCTGGTGATGACGGGCTCGCTCTCCTGGATCAGCCGGTCCTCCTCCGCCTGCCGGGCCTCCGACCGCAGGGCCGCGATGGCCTCCTTTTGCAGCTCCAGCTCCTGTTCCAGCATATTCTGACGGTCGTGGGCGGACAGAGCCAGCCGTCCCAGGCCGGCAGAGACCAGGACCAGCAGAAGAATGATGGCCCAGAGGAACCCCCTTTTTTTCCAAATGGGGCGTTTTTCTTCCGTTTTACTCATGAGAAAACCTCCTTTAACCGGCGGCAGTCGAATTTTCCGGGATTTTGTCACAATTATACCATGGAGCGTCCCCGGGCGCAAGGCCGGCGGAAAAAGTTCAGACCGGCAGGGGAGAACCCTTCCGGTCTGGCTTTGTCATTTGAAGAGGAAGTACAGAAGCACACCCGCCGCCAGCAGCCCCAGGATGATCCAGGGCGCGGGACTGCCCTTCTTCTTGGGCTTGGGTGTAGAGTGGGTGTTGTAAAACTTGATATCGCTGTGCGGAGTGGGAGTGGAACCGCCCTGCGCCAGGATATCCCTCTGCCGCTCCAGCCCCTGGATCAGGCGGACATGGGCGTCCAGCGCTCCGCCGCAGTAGACGCAGAAGGAGCGGACATCCTCATTGACACGGTGGCATTCGGGACAGCGTTTTGACATAATGATGCTCCTTTTGCGGAATTTAGCTGCATTATACCAGAAAGGGCCGTCATGTGCAACATCACTGGACTAAATCAAATGGGCTTTGAAAAAATGCAGGGCGTTTTTCCACAAGATTCCATCCGCCAGCTCCCGAGAGAGACCCCGGTCCAGAAAGTACTGATACAGCCCGGCGAAGCGCTCCCCGCTGTCCAGTCCCGGGGGCACGTTGGTGCCGTCAGCGTCGGAGCCCAGCGCCAGGCAGCGCTCCGCGCCCAGCTCCAGGAAGTGGGCCACATGACGCCACAGGTCGTCCAGCACCGCAGGGCGCTCCCCGGTGCGCAGAAAGTCCTGGCAGTAGTTCAGGCCGATGAGACAGTTTCGGTCCACCATCTCCCGGATCTGTCTGTCGGTGAGGTTGCGTCTGTGGCCGCATACAGCGCGGGCGTTGGAATGGCTGGCGACAAAGGGTTTTTCCGCCGTCTCCAGCACATCCTGAAAACTCCGGTCATTTAAATGGGACACGTCTACCAGAATGCCCGTCCCCTCCAGGGCCCGGACGGCCTCCCTGCCGAAGGGGGACAGGCCGTGGTCCGTCACATTGCCGGAGGCCAGCTCATTCTCCCCGTTCCAGGTGAGGGTTATCATCCGTACCCCGTCCCGGGCCAGGACTTCGATCCGCTCCAGCTGCCCGGCCAGGGCGGAGCCGTTTTCCACCGTGAGGATGGCGGCAGTCTTGCCCTGAGCCCAGGCGGCCTCAATATCGGCGGCGCTGCGGCAGGGGCTCACCTTGTCCGCCAGCCCCTCCATCTGGCGGTCAAAATTGCGCCGGTGGAGCTCATAATAGGCGGCGGCCTCCTCTCCCCGCACCTCGTCGGGGAGGAAAATGGCGCAGCACTGACACCAGCGGACCTCCTCCGGAAGGGCGGACAGGGAGAAGTGCCGCCCCGGCAGGTCCAGGGTGTTGGTCCGCTGTACCCGCTGGGCCAGTTCAGCGGCGGCCCGGGCCTTTTGCCCCGGGTTCCGGACAGCGTCCAGCAGTCTGTAATCCTCCTGAGAGCAGGCGGTGAGGGTGTCGCAGTGCAGGTCGATGAGGGCAGAGGGAAGCACGAACATCACTCCTTTGCAGTTATCCTATGCGGAAAGGTCAGGGCTTTTTCATGGTCAGGGAGATGCGCTTCTTTTTCTCGTCCACCTCCACCACCCACACGGTGATCACGTCCCCCACGCTGAGCAGCTCGGAGGGGTGGCGGACCCGGCGGGGCAGCTTGGAGATATGGACCAGTCCATCCTGGTGGACGCCGATATCCACAAACACGCCAAAGTCGATGACGTTGCGCACCGTGCCCTGGAGCTCCATACCGGGTTTCAGGTCCTTGGCCTCCATCACATCGGTGCGGAGAATGGGGGGCGGCAGCTCATCCCGGGGGTCCCGGCCCGGCTTGGACAGCTCCTTCACAATGTCCGCCAGGGTGGGAGCCCCCGCGCCGCAGGTCTGGGCAAGAGTCTCATAGCCGATGGCCTCCGCCTTCTCCTTCAGCTGCGGGATGTTCCCCGCCTTCACGTCCTCCAGCGTATACCCACAGGCGGACAGCAGCTGTTCCGCCGCGCCGTAGCTCTCCGGGTGGACGCCGGTGTTGTCCAGCACGCTCTTGCTCTCCGGGATCCGGATGAAGCCGGCGCACTGCTCAAAGGCCTTGGGCCCCAGCTTGGGCACTTTTAACAGCTGTTTCCGCGTGGTAAAGATCCCGTTCTCCTCCCGGTACTTCACCAGATTTTTGGCGGTGGCGGCGGTGAGGCCGGACACCCGCTGGAGCAGGGAGGGGGAGGCGGTGTTGGCGTCAACTCCAACGGCGTTCACGCAGTCCTCCACCACTCCGTCCAGAGTCTCCCCCAAGCGGGCCTGGGGCATATCGTGCTGGTACTGGCCCACGCCGATGGCCTTGGGGTCGATCTTCACCAGCTCGGCCAGGGGGTCCTGGAGCCGCCGGGCGATGGACACGGCGCTTCTCAGATTCACGTCAAACTGGGGGAACTCCTCGGCAGCCAGCTTGGAGGCGGAGTACACCGACGCCCCCGCCTCGCTGACGATCATATAGCTGACGCCGCCCCCCACTTTCTGGATCAGCTCCACCGTCATCTGCTCGGTCTCCCGGCTGGCGGTGCCGTTGCCAATGGCAATATGCTCCACGCCGTGCTTTCGGATGAGGGTGGACAGGGTTTCGATGCACTCCGCCTTCTGGCGCTGACCGTAGGTGGGGTAGACCACCGCCGTGTCCAGCACCTTGCCGGTGCCGTCCACCACCGCCACCTTGCAGCCCATGCGGTAGCCCGGGTCCAGGCCCATGGTCACCTTCCCCTTGACGGGGGGCTGCATCAGCAGGGGCTTCAGGTTGAGGGCGAACATATGGATGGCCCCCTCGTTGGCCTGGTCGGTGAGGGTGTTTCTGATCTCCCGCTCCATGGAGGGCTGGATCAGCCGGTCGTAAGCGTCGTCGGCGGCGGCGCGGACAAAGTCCATGGCCGCCCGGTTGGGGACCACCATGCGGCGGACGGCAATGTGGGCGGTCTCCGGGTCCAGTTCCACACTGACCTTTAAAACGTCCTCTCGCTCCCCCCGGTTGACGGCCAGCACCTGGTAGCCCTGGACCCGGCCCACCGGCTGCTTGAAATCGTAGTACAGGCGGTAGACGGTGTCCTCCGGCTCCTTGGCGGCGGCCCTGGACACCAGCAGACTGCGGCGCAGATACAGCTCCCGCAGCATTTTACGCACGTCGGCGTCGTCGGAGATCATCTCAGCGATAATGTCGCTGGCCCCCTGGAGGGCGTCCTCCGCTGTCTCCACCCCCTTCTCGGGATCGACATAGTCCAGGGCGGCCCCCTCCATGTCCACCGCGGGACCGAGGGCAAAAGCCAGGGCGGCCAGGGGTTCCAGCCCCTTTTCCCGGGCAATGGTGGCCCGGGTGCGCCGCTTCTGCTTGTAGGGGCGGTACAGGTCCTCCACCTCCGCCAGGGTCGCGGCGGCGTCTATGGCGGCGGAAAGCTCCTCCGTCATTTTGCCCTGGTTCTCGATGGAGGTCTTCACCTCTCCCTTCCGGGTCTCCAGATTGCGCAGGTATTGCAGCCGGTCGGCCAGCTCCCGGAGCAGCTGGTCGTCCATAGAGCCGTGAAGCTCCTTGCGGTAGCGGGCGATAAAGGGAATGGTGGCCCCCTCATCAATGAGGGTTACCACATTTTGCACGTGTTCCTCGGCGCGGCCCAGCTCCTGGGCCAGAGTTTGAATCATGGCGTCCATAACGTTCTCCTTGGAAATAAAGTCAGGGAACAGTTTACCGCAGATTCGGGAAAAAGTCCAGCAAAAAACAGCCCTTGACAGGACTGTGAAATCTGGTATAATGGGGACCAAGGAAGACGCCGCCCACAGAGGGTGGTCACTCTCCGGTTACGTTCTAAAAGAAGTAACCACCCGTGGTTTGCGGCCTGGGGTGGTTACTTCCTTTTATCGATGATTTGGATAACCAAATTGATGACGCCCAAGATCACCAGACAAAACTGGAAGATGTCTGAATAAGTAGGCATCAAATCACCCCCTCTCCTTCTGGGAGAGGCTTGGAAGAACCCTCCCAGTCCAGAGAGCCCTGCCCGCCTGTGTTAACGGCGGCGTCTTGTCTGCTATTATAACACGGGACGGGGAACTGAGCAATAATAAAGAGAGGAGTTTTGACATGAGAGAAAACAAGAAGACACTGTTGGCCGTGGCCGCGCTGGCGGTTGTGGCGGCGCTGATGCTGGGGCTGTGGTACTTCACCAGGCCCGAGACTCAGGCGGGGGCCAAGACCATTGCGGTGGAGGTGGTCCACGGAGACGAGAGCGTCAAAGAGTTCACCTATCATACCGACGCCGAATATTTAGGTGAGGTCCTGCTGGCGGAACAGCTGGCAGAGGGAGAACAGGGGGCCTACGGGCTGTTTATCACCACCGTGGACGGGGAGACCGCCCAGGACAGCCTGCGCCAGTGGTGGTGCATCACCAAGGGAGGCGAACGGGTGGACACCGGCGCAGACACCACCCCCATTGCCGATGGGGACCGCTTTGAGCTGACCATGTCCACCTACTGACGGCGGTGGATCGGAAGCATATAGAGACGGCCAGCCGAAGGGTCGTGCTGTGCGCCCTGCTGGCCGCCCTGATGATGGTGCTGAAAATGGCTATGGCCCCCCTGCCCAACATTGAGCCGGTATCCCTTCTGATTCTGGTCTATGCCCTGGTCTTTGGGCGGCAGGTATATTACATAGTATTTACTTATGTGCTGTTGGAGGGGCTGGTCTTCGGCTTTGGCCTGTGGTGGCTGAGCTACCTCTATATCTGGCCCCTGTGGGCGGCGTTGGTCCTGCTCCTGGGCCGGAGCGGAACACGTCCCCCTCTGCTGTGGGCGGCGGCCAGCGGTATTTTCGGACTGAGCTTTGGGGCGCTGTGCGCGCTGCCCTACCTGGCAGGCGGACCCTGGGCCGCTTTCGCCTATTGGACGGCGGGCATCCCCTTCGACCTGATCCACTGCGGCGGGAACTTCCTACAGACGCTGTTCCTGGCAGAACCCCTGCGCCGGGCTTTAACTGCGGCGCGGGAGAAACTAATGTGATTCGATCTTATGAAGAGCGCAGCAAGCTGCGCTCTTCGGCAGGGCTGGGAGTTAGGGATGTCCAGGGCCGCGTGCGCGGACAAAAGGGAGGCAGTGGAAAGACCTGATTTATCAATATCGGTACACAGATATCCCCAGGAGACGGGCAGTACACCAAGGACAGGAAAAACGCCGAACCCTTTGATATAACAGGGTTTGCAGATTGATAAAGGGGAATGTGAGATATGACAAAGATCCTATTTGTGTGCCACGGCAACATTTGCAGGAGCCCAATGGCCGAGTTTGTGATGAAGGATCTGGTGAAAAAAGCGGGGTTGGAGAGCCAGTTCCACATTGAGTCCGCCGCTACCAGCACCGAGGAACTCGGCAATCCGGTCTATCCACCGGCCCGGCGCAAGTTGGGGGAGCACGGGATCGACTGCACCGGCAAGACGGCCCGCCAGCTGAAAAACCGCGACTACGACCAGTTCGACCTCCTGATTGGAATGGATCAGGCCAACCTGCGGAATATGCACCGTATCTGCGGCGGCGATTTCGAGGGCAAGATACATTTGCTGATGGAATACACCGGCCGCCCCGGCGAGGTGGCCGATCCGTGGTACACAGGCGATTTTGAAACCACTTGGCGGGATGTATTGGCGGGATGCCAAGGGCTGTTGGATTCCTTGCGTTCCAGAGAGCGCTGATTATGGCTGGAAGGGGGGCTGACGGCGCAGAAAATAAAAGCCAAAAAATTTTTCCAACGCCCCTTAATTTTTGGAAAGAGCGTCCGATATAGTAAAAGAACCGAGGGTTCAAAGGATTTCAGCCGGTCCTAGGCGGTTGAAACCACGTACCGCGTCAAACGTTTTAAGGATTGTGGCCACGGTCCGCGGATGAATGGCGCAAGGCAGAACTGTGTTTTTCGCAAGGATGCGTTAAGCACACTAAAAACCGAAAGGAGTCATACTATGCGTATCCAGCACAATATTATGGCTATGAATGCCTACCGTAACTACAATTTGAACAACAAGGCTTTGGCCGGCAACCTGGAGAAGCTCTCCTCGGGCTACAAGATCAACCGCGCGGGTGACGACGCGGCTGGCTTGGCTATTTCCGAGAAGATGCGCGCCCAGATCGCCGGCCTTGAGGCTGCCCAGAAGAACGTGAAGGACGGCACCTCCCTGGTGAAGACCGCCGAGGGCGCGATGCAGGAGGTCCAGGAT
>NZ_QWKI01000029.1 GCF_009911645.1 Pseudoflavonifractor sp. 60 | reverse complement strand
CCGCCAACGGCACCTACGACAACGACACCGACCGCGCCGCCCTCCAGCAGGAGATCGACCAGCTGAACTCCGAAATCAACCGTATCGCCGACTCCGCCAACTTCAACGGCATCAAGCTGCTGGACGGCTCTCTGGACGCTGACGGTCGCCGCGCCACCACCGAGACTACTTTCAGCGGTATGGCAATCGGCAATAACATCCTGGGCTATGCCACCGGAACCAATACTGTCACACCTGGTGAGTTTGGCAGCAGCAATACCAAGGGTGGCGTTATGCTCACTGGCGCATATTCCGGTGCTACCGGCGGCACGAGCGGCCTGAGCGACCAGAGCGTCCGCTATCACAAGGATGCCGCCACTTCCGGCAAGACCACCTTCACCGTGGACCTGGACGGCCTGAATTACACGGCTGGCGGCGGCACAGGGCTTTCTGACCTGAAGTTTGCGCTCCAGGCTGGCGATGCCACAAACGGCATGGGTACTGGCAACCACATGTTCCTGGACGATGATGGCACTGACACTCAGCTGAAATACAACGTGGTCGCCAACGGTGAGGGCGAGATCACCTCCGAGGACATTGCCAAGGCCATCATGGACAAGATTGATGAGAATGGCGGTAAGGTCTATATCAAGGCTGGCCAGCAGGGCGGTGGTGCTGCGGCCTATATTGAGTATACGGTGACTCGAGAGAACGACAAGCTGAAGTTCGAGATGACCGACGACGGCTACAACGACGCTGTAGCGGCGGAAGGCAAGCTGACTGCTGGTCAGTCTAACAACTACTTCCAGGGCAACTTCAACTTCAGCGTGGCGCAGGGCACCTATACTGGTAACGAAGCGGCGTTCAAGACTGCCATCGACGACAAGCTGGTGGGCAATTCCGCTACCTGCGAGATTAACGAGGGTAGCTCTCCTGCCGGTACCATCTATGCTCAGGCTTATATCCGCTTTGACGGTGATCCTCAGACTGCTGATGCTGCTAAGGGTGTGAACAAGGTCACCGATTTCATTACGGACGGTAAGGGCTTCAAGCTGGGTGACGAGTACTATATCTTCACCGGCAGCGATGCCACCTACAACACCGAGTATGCGGACAATGTTCACAAGGTAGATATCCGCGATTTGGAGAACCTGACGGATGCCAAGTTTGCGGATAACGGTACCAAGCAGGATTTCTATGATGATCTGCGCGTTGCTCTGGACCGTCTGTCTGTAGCCGCCAAGGACAACGAGATGTTTGACGTCCAGGTGGAAGAGCGCGGCACCATGCTGGTCATCAACGAGCGCACTACCTACGCTGGTGATGCTAACCTGACTGAGAAGGACTGGGGCCTGGAGAGCATGATCCAGAAGTTCGACAGCGCCAGCTCCAAGACCACTGTCCAGAAGGAGGCGGGCACCGCTCTGACCCTCCAGATTGGTGACACCAGCGAGGACTTCAACCAGCTCAAGGTCAACATCGGCGATATCCACGCCGAGGCTCTGGGCGTTGACAAGGTGAACGTGGGCAACCAGCAGGACGCTCAGGCTGCCATTGACGTTATCAAGAACGCTATTAACAAGGTTTCCTCTATCCGCGGCACCCTGGGCGCA
>NZ_QWKI01000028.1 GCF_009911645.1 Pseudoflavonifractor sp. 60 | reverse complement strand
GCCGAGTCCACCATCCGCGACACCGACGTGGCCGAGGAAATGATGAAGTACGTCAAGAACAACATTCTGGTGCAGTCCGCCCAGGCCATGCTGGCTCAGGCCAATCAGCTGCCCCAGGGCGTGCTCCAGCTGCTGGGCTAAGCCGTTCCCAATATTATCCTCTTACAACAAAAAATACACAAACAGGACCAGGCTTGCGCCTGGTCCTGTTATTTGCAGAGGCCCGAAATGCTGGCATTCGAGCTTCTGTTTTACGTCGGGTTCAGGGCCTCATCCTGGAGCTTGTCAAAGGCGGCCATACACTCATCCACCGACGCGCCGGACAGCAGCTCCCGCACAATCAGGCAGGTATTGCCCCACTGCTCCACATCCATCCCCGCGTTGGAGCCCAGCACATAGATTCCCTCCTCAATCCGGTCATTGAGGGGCGTTAAGGCGGGAACACAATCCACCTTCACATTTTTGGAGGGGGAGATGACCCGATTGGTCTCCGCATAGATTTGAAGCGCCTCGTCAGAGACCATAATATCCAACACCCGGGCCGCGTCCTCCCGGTGCTCCGCCTCCGCCCCCACGGCCAGCCCGGTCATGGGCATAACCGGCATTTGGCCCCGGCTGCTGGGAAAGCCGATGACCTGCATCTCGAAGTCCGTTTTACCATAGGCGGTCTCGGTGTTGGCCGCCCCCCAATAGGCCATGACAATGGGGGTTTTCCCCGCCAGGAAATCCGGCCCCTCCGACTCGATGGCCTCGCTGACGGCGGCCTTCTCCGCGTCGATGTAGCCCCGGTCAATCAGCGTCTGGAGGAACTGGAAGCCAGGGCGCATATAGTCGCTGTAACGGGCCTCTCCGCTGTTCAGGGCCGCAATCTCCGCCTCAGTGTTCCCGCCGTTGTACAGGTCGGCGTAGGCCTGGGCGAAGACGAAGGTCTCCAGCCACCAGCGGTTGGCTCCGATGGGGGTCTCAATTCCGTTCTCCTGGAATACCCGGCAGCACTCCAGAAATTCCTCCGGGGTGTTGGGCAGTTCCAGGCCGCACTGCCGGAACATATCCATGTTGACGAACAGCCCGTAGGCCACCACCTCCTGAGGGATGGCCACCAGCTTCCCGTCCACTGTGTTGGCGGTGCGGATGATTTCCCGCAGGTTTTTCGCACTGTCCAGCCCGGACAGGTCCATCAGCTTTCCCTCGCCGCCCAGCATGAGAACGGTGTCCGGGTTGAGCAGATACATATCGTCCATGTTGTTTCTGGCCCGGTCCAGGCAGACCTCGTCATAGGTTTTATCCTGGTAGTCCTCCGCCGTGTAGGTCCGGTACACCATGGTTACGTCCAGCGCTTCCTCCGCCATAGCAACCGTCAGGTCCGACGCGGTCCGGGCCACGTTCTCCGCATTGGGGTCGGTTTTTTCCATGGGGCTGAACAGGTTGACGACCCGCTCCTCTTTCTTCTCCTGGGGGATCAGATTTTTAGGCTCCTCTTTGCCGCCGCAGGCCGCCAGTGACAGCGCCATCAGCGCCGCCAGACAGGCGGAAATCCAGCTGTGTCTCTTCATACTCGCTGCAAACCGTCCTTTCGTTCCTTGTATTGACGAATTACCTGTTTCAAAAGCTCCATGTTCAGGGGCTTGGGCACATGGGCGTCCATACCGGCATCCAGGGCGGCCTTTTCGTCCTCGGCAAAGGCGTTGGCCGTCATGGCGACAATGAGGATCCCCTTTGCATCCTCCCGGTCCAGAGCCCGAATGGCCCTTGTGGCATCGTGGCCGTTCATCACCGGCATCTGAACGTCCATCAAAACCGCGTCGAACTCCCCCGGTGCAGACCGCTGGAACCGTTCCACCGCCAGAAGACCGTTGCCGGTGATCTCGCAGGAGGCCCCCTCCAGCTCCAGGAGCTCCGACAGAATTTCTGCGTTGATCTCGTTGTCCTCCGCGGCGAGGAAGTGCATTCCCTCCAGAACGCTGGTCTCCTCCGGCTCGGGCGGGGACTCCTTCTCGTTCCAGAGCTCCTCGATTTTTGTCCGGAGGGCGGAGACGAAGAAGGGCTTTGTCAGGGCGTCGGTGCGGCCCAGAGGCAGGACCTCCTCCATGCCCTCTGCGTCAAACTCCGCCAGCAGCAGAAGGGGCGTGGTATCCGGAAGGGCCTCCCGCAGCGCCTTGGCCGCTGGCAGGCCGCAGTCCTCCCAGTCCAGCAGGACCAGCTGGAAGAACTTGCCCCCGCGCAGCCGCTCCAGTGCCTGCTCCAGGGTTGGGGCGGCGTCCAGCTGTACGCCGGTGTCCTGCATAAGGGTCAGCATGGTTTCCTGGTTTTCTGCACCTCCGCCCACCGCCAGAATGCGGGAAATCTCCCGCTGCTGCCAGAAATGCCGGTCTGCCGCCTCCTCCAGGATCCGCAGCTCCAGGTCGACCCGGAAGAGAGAGCCCTGGTCCACCTGACTGAATACCTCGATGGTGCCCCCCATCAGCTCCACAATGCTCTTGGTGATGGCCATGCCCAGCCCGGTGCCCTGGACCTTGTTGGTGGTGCTGTTCTCCGCCCTGGTAAAGGCGTCGAAGATGGTCTCCAAATACTCCGGCGTCATGCCGTAGCCGTTGTCCTCCACCTCAATGCGGATGTGCTCATACTGGCTGGAGCGTTGTTTCAGACCAATGAGGCGGAACCAGATACAGCCTCCCTCCGGGGTGTATTTGACGGCGTTGGAGAGGAGGTTGATGAGAATCTGATTGATCCGGGTCTCGTCTCCCACCAGGTATTCGTGGCGGATGCCCGTTGCCTCCAGGTGGAACTCCTGCTTTTTCGCCTTGGCCATGGGCTGGATTATGGCGTCCACCGAGGCGATCACATCGTTGAGTGAGAACCGTTCCGGGCTGAGCACCACCTTCCCGCTCTCGATTTTGGAGACGTCCAGAATGTCGTTGATCAGGCTGAGGAGGTGCTGCCCGGAGGCGGTGATTTTCTTGGTGTACTCCCGCACTTTGGCCGGATTTTCCGCGTCCTTGGCCAGCAGCGTGGTAAAGCCCAGCACCGCGTTCATCGGGGTTCGGATGTCGTGGGACATATTGGACAGGAAGGTGGTCTTGGACTCGCTGGCAATCTGAGCCGCCTGGAGGGCCGCCGCCAGCTGCTGGCTGTGGACCTTTCGCTCCTCCTCCTGCTCCCGCCGCAGCTTATCCTGCTGCCGCCAGTTCAGATAGTACAGGGTGATGCACAGGAAAAACGCCGCCAGCAGAGAGAGCACCACCACCATGATGTTCTGGTTGACGGTGCGCCCCTCCTGCTGGATGGCCTCCACCGGCACATAGCCCACCAGGTAAATAGTCCCGCCGTTGACCGACCACATATAGTTCAGGGCGTGTACCGTCCGAATATCGTGGTAAAACAAGACATTCTGCCCCATACTCAGGCACTGCTCCACCTCGGCCTGAATCTCCGGGTCCTGAATGTTGTTCGCCCGGTAAAAATCGGCCAGATTCAAGTGGCCGGCGCTGCGCTGCCCCATGCCCTTGGGCTTTAAGACAAACCGCCGGCTTTCCGCGTCCATAATATACAGTGACGCCTGCTTGTTGTAAAAACCATCCGGAAGGGACTGGTCAATGGCGTCATACACATACTCGGTGTAAAGGGTCCCGATGACCTGACCGTCCCGCTCCACGGGACATTTCATGGTGTAGGACCAGGTCCCCATGTAGTTCAGATAGGACTGGGAGACCTGCATCCCAATGACCGTTCCCCCCGCAGGAAAGTCCAGCCCGTCCTCGGTGAAGGGCTCCCCGGTGTTGGAGATCCCCTCCGTCTTCCCCTCAAGAATCAGCGACATTTTCGACATGGTCTGATTCCGTTCATAGAAGCGGATATACTCCTCCGGGTCCTCCGCCCGGGCGATTTCCTGGGCGATCAGCGCCTGGAATTCCGCCTCGCTGCGCAGAATCGCCTCGATGGTGCTTTGAATCAGGTCCAGACTCTCGCTCAGGTTTTGAATGGCGGCCTGGGACATCTCTTTTGATATTTTTTGTGACACAGAAAATACAATTGCTCCAAAGACACAGAAAATTAAAATAATGGAGGGGAGCAGAACTATTCCTCTCCGTTTTGTCTCGTTCAGCATTTTTTTCATTGATAATCCCCATCCCCATGTTTTGGGAGAGTCATTTACCTCAGCGCCCAAGACAGCTCTATCAATCACAATACCATTATACTATCCCTCCCCTTTTAGTGTCAATATGGAGGGATGGTCCCGACAAAGAATCTCCGCCTGATGAAATTGCGAATTGTGGCCCCAATGGCCCCCAGGGCACAGAAAGAGGACAAAGGCGGCCACAAATTGCAGCCACCTTTCAGAGTGTACGGGGGAGTTTGGGCCAGGGACTCAAGGTGGGGATTGCCAGGTAGGCGGCTTTGCGTTTATGCTTCGTCGAACAGCCCGCCGTTTTTTTCCTCCAGCGCCTTGATCGCGTGGTAGGTATATTCACAATAGGGGACAGAAATTCCGGCCTTTGCCGCCATGCGGAGCACCTGTCCGGCAAACATATCGATTTCTGTGGGCCGGCCCGCCTCCAGATCCTGGAGGGTGGAGTATTTTGCCCATGTGTGCTGGCCGGGGAAAATCAGGACCTCTTCGGCCAGATGGATTCCTTGGACGGCAGCCACGGCCGCCACCTCCGACCAGAGCTTCTGGGCGAGAAACCGTCCGTGCTCACTGTTGGCATACAGGCTGGCCGGGGCGCCAAGGACCGCCTGGGGGAGGTTGTTGGCAATATTGCTGGCAAATTTAACCCAGATATCGGTGAGAATATCCTCTGAGCAGCTCCAGCGGAGACGGGTGCGGGAGAACAGAGCCGACAGGGCGTCCAGCTTCTGCCGTTCCTGCGCTCCGGCCTGCGGGAGACCGAAGCTGAGGCCGATCACTCGCTCCGGATCAAAGCAAACTCCGCTGTGCGTCCGCTGAGAGGCGATACGGATGGCGGAATAAACTATATGCTCAGGCCCTGTTGCCTGGGCCACACGGTCCTCGCTGTCCACTCCGTTGAGGAGGCTGAGTATCAAGGTATCTGGTCCTACCAGGGGCGGGAGCATGGAGATTGCTTCATCCAGCGCACCATATTTTGTGGCGATAAAAATCAGGTCCTGGTGTCCCGCCTGATTGGACTCCTGAACCCGGAGAGGGTAGCGCGCTCCATTGATGACAATGCCGTCGCGGGCCAGCCGCTCTCCCCGCGCCCCCTCGGCCACTACCGTGAAGACGGTATCGTCAACGCCGTCAAAGCTCCAAATCAAATAGGCTCCAATGGCGCCTGCTCCAATCAGAGCCACCTTGTGAATGTTCAAGATCATATCCCCCTTTTGAATAGACCTCTCTGTCTTACCTCATGTTCAGCCAGCGCGTTTTATCTCACATTTAGTATAGCATACTTCAAGCACAAAGTCGAGGGGGATTTCCAGGACAGCACAAGGCAGTCAAGCTTCCAGTTGACGCCGCTGCCCTGTCCATTGGTCGTTCCCTTGCGGGTTCACTTCCGCTCCAGAAGCAGCCTGCCCGCTCCGTACACACAAAAGCCGACACGCTTTGTCAGGCGTAAAAATAGAGCGGCTGGGCCGCCCCTTCCTGCGGAAATTTGGGATTGATAATCAGAGTGAAAGCTGATATACTAACTTTTCAAAGATGAAGATGATTGTTGTCTATGAGTAAGTGCCGCTTTATCCTTATGCACTTCTGCGCTGGAGCAGTGTTCCGGCACGGCATAGTCGAACAAATGGAAGGATTGAATTTCATGGACAAACTGAGAAGACTGAAGGCGGTAGCCGTTGAATTTGTGGGGGAAAGGATGTGATACATACTTAAAATTGGAGGTTATATAATTGTCGAACATTCCTGATCCCAATGTGGTCTTTCCCAATGAGTTTAAGACCTCTTGCTTCATCAAAAATGTCATTTCCGCCCCCAATATTATTGTGGGGGACTACACTTATTACGATGACCCCATTGATCCCACAGGCTTTGAAAAAAACAATGTCTTGTTTAACTACCCGGAATTTGGGGACCGGCTTATCATTGGAAAGTTTTGTTCCATCGCGTCTGGTACCACATTTATTATGGGCCCCGCCAACCACCGGATTAGCAGCGTCACCACCTATCCATTTCAAGTGTTTGGCGGGCTGTGGAGCGAAAACACCCCGCCTCACCTCTCCCAGCTCCCATTCAAAGGCGATACTGTGATTGGCAGCGATGTGTGGATTGGCCGGGAAAGTGTGATTATGCCAGGGGTGAAAATTGGAGATGGGGCCATTATTGCGGCCTATTCCGTTGTGACAAAGGACATTCCCCCATACAGCGTGTTTGGCGGCAATCCGGCTCGATTCATCAAAAAACGCTTTGATGATGCGCTGATCGAACTGCTGCTCAAATGCAAGTGGTGGGATTATGAAGGGGAAGAATTGGTGAACATACTGCCCCTTTTGTGCGATCCGGATTTGGAACACGTAAAAGCGGAGCTGAGAAAAAGGCTGGCCGAATAAGTTTTGCTGAGCGGCGGCTCCCACAGGGCACCCCATTTTTTCAGATCAACAGCCAGTCTTGAGACGCGCAGGAGCAGCAGCGGGGAAGAACGCAGGCGGTTTCCCCTTGACATTTTCCCCGGCGGGTGATATAGTAGCCCTGTTAAATTGGCTTTGACGGAGAAGAGGCCAGCAACTGCCGCGCAGAGAGGGGCGCCCCGTGCTGAAAGTGCCCTGCGGGAGTTCTGTCCGGTACCCCTCCTGAGCCGCCCGGGACGACCGGGCCGGGGCCTCCCGTTACCGAGGACACGAGCGACGGCGGCAGCCGTAAGCAGGGTGGAACCGTGGGATGTGATATCTCACCCCTGATTTTCATTCAGGGGTGGGATTTTTTCTTGACCTGCCCCAATACAAGGAGGAAATATCATGGCCGAAGAAAACAATCAGTATACCTTTGAGAATGAGACCTACCGAAAAACCTACTGGCACACCTGCTCCCATGTAATGGCCCAGGCCGTCAAGCGGCTGTGGCCCGAGGTGAAGCTGGCCATCGGCCCCTCCATCGACGAGGGCTGGTACTACGACATGGACGCCCCCTTTGCCTTTACCCCTGAACACCTGGAGCAGATCGAGGCGGAAATGCGGAAGATCTGCAAGGAGAAGCTGAAGCTGGAGCGCTTTGAGCTGCCCCGGGAGGAGGCCCTGAAGCTGATGGAGGAGAAGGGGGAGCCCTTCAAGGTGGAGCTGATCCAGGACCTGCCCCAGGGGGAAGTGATCTCCTTCTACAAGCAGGGAGAGTTCACTGACCTGTGCGCCGGCCCCCATCTGGACTCCACCGGCCGCATCAAGGGCAACGCCCTGAAGCTCATCGCCTGCAACGCGGCCTACTGGCGGGGGGACTCCAGCCGGGAGACCCTCCAGCGCATCTACGGCGTCGCCTTCCCCAAGAAGGACGAGCTGGACGCCTATTTGGCCCGCATTGAGGAGGCCAAAAAGCGGGACCACCGCCGCCTGGGCAAGGAGCTGGGGCTGTTTATGCTCCGGGACGAGGGCCCCGGCTTCCCCTTCTTCCTCCCCAAGGGCATGATGCTGAAAAATACCCTGCTGGACTACTGGCGGAAGATCCACAAGAAGTACGGCTATGTGGAGATATCGACCCCCATCATGCTCAACCGCCAGCTGTGGGAGCGGTCCGGCCACTGGGACCACTACAAGAATAATATGTACACCACCGTCATCGACGAGGTGGACTTCGCGGTAAAGCCTATGAACTGCCCTGGCGGAATGCTGGTCTACGCCAGTGAGCCCCACTCCTACCGGGACCTGCCCCTGCGGGTGGGGGAGATCGGCCTGGTCCACCGCCACGAGCTGTCCGGCGCCCTCCACGGCCTGTTCCGGGTGCGCTGCTTCAACCAGGACGACGCCCACGTCTTTATGACCCGGGACCAGATGCAGGACGTGATCCAGGAGACGGTGCGCCTGTTTGACGAGGTGTATTCCACCTTCGGCCTGAGCTACACCATTGAGCTGTCCACCATGCCCGAGGACCACATCGGCACCGTGGAGGAGTGGGAGTGCAACCAGGATATCCTGAAGCAGGCCATCACCGCCATGGGCAAAGACTTTGTCATCAACGAGGGAGATGGAGCCTTCTATGGCCCCAAGCTGGACTTCCACCTGGCCGACTCCCTGGGCCGGACCTGGCAGTGCGGCACCATCCAGCTGGACTCCCAGCTGCCTGAGCGGTTCGAGCTGGAGTACACCGGCGAGGACGGCCAGAAGCACCGCCCTGTGATGATCCACCGGGTTGTGCTGGGCTCCATCGAGCGGTTCATCGGCGTGATTACCGAGCACTTCGCCGGGGCTTTCCCCGCCTGGCTGGCCCCCGTCCAGGTGAAGCTGCTCCCCGTCACCGACCGGGCCGCCGGCTACGCAGCCAAAGTCTCTGCTGACCTGGACGCCCAGGGCTTCCGGGTCGAGATCGACAGCCGCAACGAGAAGATTGGCAAGAAGATCCGGGAGGCAACCCTGGAGAAGATCCCCTTCATGCTGGTGGTGGGCGACCGGGACATGGAAAACGGCACCGTCTCCGTCCGCCGCCGCTCCGGCGAGGACTTGGGGGCCATGTCCCTGGACCAGTTCGCCGCCCTGCTGGATGAAGAGGTCAGAACTATGGTGATCCGGTAAGAAAATCCCCCTGGCACAGCTCATGGAACTGTGTCAGGGGGGGATTTTTTGTCTCGTTCAGGGGTCAGAGGGTCACAAGCTCCAGCATCTCGTCCAGCAGCTCCCGGTTGTAGGCGTGATTCTGGGCCTCCTCCGGGCTAATCAGGCGCTGCTTCTCATACAGCTCACCCACAATGTACTGGTCCATGGAGAACATCCGCTTGTCCGCCTCCTTGACCCGGTAGCCTCCGGTGATAGAGCCCTTGATCTCCGGGGTCTTGCCGCTGCGAATCAGTGCGGCAATGTCGGTGTTGACCCGCATCAGCTCAAAAGCGGGCACCGTCTCGCCCTCTGTGCTGGTGAGCAGCTGCTGAGACACCACCGCCTTCAGCACCATGGACAGCTGGGCCCTGATCTGGCCCTGCTGGTTCCCGGGGAAGGCGTCCACAATGCGGTCCACGGTGTGGATGGCCCCCTTGGTGTGGAGGGTCGCCAGCACCAGATGGCCCGTCTCCGCCGCCGTCATGGCGGTCTGGATGGTCTCCTGGTCCCGCATCTCACCCAGGAGGATCACATCGGGGGACTGGCGCAGGCAGGCCCGCAGGGCGGAGGGGTAGTCCTTGGTGTCGATGGAGATCTCCCGCTGGCTGATAATACACTTCTCCTCTCGCACGCTTCCGTTCTCCCGGTTCAGGCCCGCCGACCGGTGGAGGTACTCAATGGGGTCCTCCAGGGTTATGATGTGGCCGGGGCGGTGAAGGTTGATGGCGTGGAGGATACAGGCCAGGGTCGTGGATTTGCCGCTTCCCGCCGTGCCGGTGACCAGCACCAGGCCGCCGTCCCGCTCCTTGGCCAGCTCCATCACCTCGGGGGGGATGTGCATCTTCTGCCAGTCGGGAATGCCGAAGGGGACTGCCCGCAGGACCGCCGACAGAGTTCCCCGCTGGCGGTAGGCGTTTACGCGGAACCTGGATAGGCCGCCCACTGTAAAGGCAAAGTCGTCGTCCTTCAGCTCCCCGTCCCCGGGCTGGGGCCGTCTGGCCAGCTCATAGATACTGGTAATCAGGGCATTTGCCTCCTGGGGGGACAGATTCTGCTCCTCCAGCTGGACCATCTGCTTGCCCTTCTTCATGCACACCGGCGTGCCCGTCACCAGGAACAGGTCAGAGGCGCCGCTCTGTACTGTCCGCTCCAAATACTTGATAAGTTCTGCCATACTGCACTCCTTATATGGTTATATCGTTTTCTTACCACTCAAACACGATTTCGCCGTCCCACAGGTCCAGAGTCGTGTCCGCGTTCCACTCGCCCACCGACACCGCCTGCCACCGCTGAATGCTGTAGCTGCTGTCCGCCCCGTCCACCAGCACCTCCACCTGGAGCTCCTGGGTGTCCGAAATGGGGACGGCGTAGATATGGGTATATTCGATCCCCCCAGGGTACTGGGCGATGGAGGTGGAGATCTCCACATCATCCGGCGTCTGACCGTTTCTCAGCTGGGCCAAAATCTCCTGGGCTCTGGTGTCGGCGGCGTAGTAGTCGGTCACCGCCTTGGCCGCCGCGTCTCCCAGGCGCACATCCGCCCGGACGGTGGACAGGCTCAGCAGAGCGAACACCGTCAGGGCCAGCACCGCGAAGACCACCAGCAGGGAGCTGCCCCCCAGAGCCGGCGGAGCAAAGTCGTCCCGTTTCCGCTTATCCATGGGCGCTCACCTCCTGCCAGGCCACCTCGATTTCAAAGAGGACCCCTGGCTCACGGTCCGTATCATCCACAACAGACACCCCTGCCTTCCACAGGCCGGGGAGCTCCGTGGGGATTCCCCAGACCTCCAGCCGGTACACGCCATCCTCCACCGGGTTCCAGTCCTGATCAAATTCCTGATACAGAAAGCCCTGGCTGCACTGGTAGCCCAGCTGCTCCGCTGTGCTCATCTGCGCGCCGCCCAGGTCTCCGCCGAAATGCCGCAGGGTCTCGGCAACATTCTGACACAGGACCATAGCCCGGTCCCGGGCCTCCATGTGCTCCGACAGCTCATCGGACTTTACAAATGCCTGCAAACACAGGGCGGCCGCCAGGGCGAAGACCAGCAGCATCACCATCTGCTCGATCATAGTCAGGGGGGCCTTGCTCTTCGTCATGCGTCCCACCCCTCTCCGCTGCGCAGGGACAGGCTCAGCCGGTCCTGATCTCCCGTGCTGGTGGTGATGTCCACCGTGAGCATTCCCTCCTCCAGGGACAGCCCCATATGGGCCATCTCCAGCAGCTGCCAGCCGTCGGACAGCACCAGGGGCTCCCCGGTCCAGGCGTACAGCTCCATCAGCCAGCCGTCATGGCAGTAGACGTAGGTGACATACTCTCCTGACCCCAGGACCAGCACATCGGTGTCCTCAACCCGTTCCACCGCCACTCCATCCTGAAGGTCGGACTGGCGTACCCGGGTCGCCACATACTGGCTGCAGGTCCGCCGGTCGCTGGCCAGCCGGTCCCGCACGGTCAGCCGGTGGTAGGCGTCCGCCCCTGTGAGCAGCACCGCCAGGATACACACCGCAAACACTCCAAAGAGGAGCAGGGCGGCCAGGGCGTCTATATGATGTTGAATCTGCTTTTGTCTCATTGCGTCCTCACCAGCACTGTGATATCAGGCATCAGGTTGTCTGCGAACACGTCGTAGTGAACATCGTATCGTGTCTCGTTGATCTGAATCCCATAGTGCTCCTTCAAATACTCCAGGTTGGGGGGATAGATCCCCTCGCAGGCATAGCAGGTGGCGCAGCTGCGGCGCAGGGTCTCCTCCAGCTGGCGCAGGTCCTCCGCGTCGCGGCCGCTGTTCAGGCTGTCCAGGGCGGTGGAGAAGCCCACCAGCACTACAATGCACACTGCGGGCAGCAGCACGCCCCGCAGCAGCGCCCCCCAGGGCTTTTTTCGTCTCTTCATAGTCCGTCACCCTATGGCCGACATGATGTGCATCAGGGGCAGCATCACAGACAGCAGGATCAGTCCCACCAGAATGGAGCAGACCAGCACCAGGGCGGGCTCCACCCGGCCCACCGTCTCCTCCAGGGCGGTCTCGCTCTCCTCCTCCAGGTCGGCGGCAATTTTGGCAATGGCCTCCTTCCGCTTGCCGCTGCGCTGGCCGATTTGCAGCAGACGGCTGGCGCTGGCGGGCAGCAGGCCGCTGTTCTGAATGGCCTCGCTCTCCTTCTCCCCCTGAATCAGCCGGGCGCAGCAGTCCATACACCGGGCCTTGGCCTGGGGGACATTGTCCAGCAGTTCGCTGGCCATCTCCAGGGCCTTCCGGGTCTCCAGGTCGCCGGCAATGCCCATGGCCAGGGCCGAGGCCAGACAGGCGTCGTTCATTTTCCGGGACAGACCCTTGTCCCCCTGGCTCCTCTGCCAGGCGGCGGTCAGCTTCTCCCGGAAGGCGGGCACGGCGGCAAAGGCAGTCAGGAAGACCACCACGGCGGCCAGCAGAGCCCACAGCACCGGCATGGCCTGGTCCAGCCCCTGGCCCAGCGCCAGCAATCCGCCGGCCACTCCGGTGAGCTTGCCCCCCAGGGAGGCGTAAACGTCGTCAAAGATGGGCAGGACCCGCACCAGCAGTACAGCAATGACCACCAGCATCAGCAGCAGCATCACCGCCGGATACAGAAGCGCGCTTCTGATCCGCCGGTCCATCCGGGAGCGGCCCTCGTAGTATACGCCCAGCGCCTCCAGCGCCTCCTTCACGTGGCCGCTCTTCTCACCCACATTCACCAGCTCGCAGACGTAAGGGGGGAAGCACTCCGCCTCCCGCATGGCGTCAGACAGCGTCACGCCGAAAATTAGCTTCCGGGACATCTCGGTGAGCATCCCCTTGTACTCCGGGTCGCTCTCCTCCGCCAGGATCTTCACGGCCAATCCCGGCTCCTCTCCCGCATCAATGAGCATATACAGCTCCCGGCACAAAATTGCCAGCTCCTCCCGGGAAAGTGTGCTCTGTTTCTTCATAAAACCTCCCATCCGAACCCGCCGGTCCGTGCTATGTAAATTGAAATGGGTCTGCGGCGTACCGCAAACCCATTTTAAATCAAAATTCCACTTTCGTAAAGAGCTATTCTGAATATTTTTGTGGTCTGCCCCCTGCGCCCCCGTTTGGGGGCGCAGGAGCAGCATTCGGCACTATGACGCCGTTTAGTAGATATACTTCACACTGTAGTTAGAGCCGTCGCCGATATATTGCAGGATGGAGTCGCTGTTGTTGCTGGAGGAGGCAAAGGTGGGATCCATTCTCTGCCAGGCGCTGCCGTCGAAGTAGATGGCGCCCTCCACCCAGCCGTTCTCCTCGGAGTAGACGCTGATCCAGGCGTGGTAGCCGGTCTTGCCGGAGCCAATGGGGACATAGCCGGTGATCAGCTTGCAGGGCACGCCCAGGCTGCGGAGCATTCCGGTCATCAGGCCGGCGTAGTCGAAGCAGATGCCTTTCTTGGCGGCCAGCACGTTGTCTAGTACGGGAAGGTAGCCGCTCTGGACAGTGGCAGCCAGCTGCTTGTCATAGGTAAAGTTTTTCACCACGTAGTCGTAGACCTTCTCCACCAGCTTCAGGGGGTCGGTCTCGCTGCCGGCCAGCTCAGCGGCCTTAGCCACTGTCTTGGGGGCGGAGGCGTAGTCCACATACTGGTTGGGGCGCAGGAAGGGAGCAAACTCGTCGGAGAGGGAGACGGTAAACTTCACCGACAGCACCTGGGCGTACTTGGAGTCGGTAGTGTTCTCCATCACACTGACAGTGTACTCGCCGTTGCCATCGGACAGGGGGAAGGTGTACCACTGTCCCGTGGCGATGTCATACTGGTACTGGAGCTTGGAGGCGGCGTAGGAGGGGCCGCGGACCAGCACCTTCAGCCGGGTATTGGTGGTCCCGGTAAAGTTGACCATCACATAGCCGTCCTTGGTGTTGGAGTAGTCGATGGTGGCCCGGCTGTTCTGCTTCACCAGAGTCCCGGAGGCCACGGGCAGAATCATATCGTTCAGCGCCGCAGGTGCGCCTGCCAGAGCTACCGCCTCGTCCTCGATCTCTACCTCTTCCATCGTAACCCGATCCACATACATCTCACTCAGGTCCATGCTCTCAGAGGAAGCGCCTCCCGCCCCCTGAGCACAGCCTGCCAGCATGGAAATCGCCAAAGCCAAGGGGATCAATCGTCTCATGATCTTCATACTGCATACCTCATTTCTTTAAAACTGTCCTGACTGATTCTACATTTATAGAGGCTGCCCACTCCGCCGGGGATGGACTGGGGCTTCCTTCTTACAGGAACAGTATAGCACATCCCTCCCCAAAAGGGAAGTACTTTTTTACAATTTTTTTTCATAAAAATAAATTACGCATAACCAACCCTTTTGGGCCGTCCACATAGAATGGAAAAATCCGTTGCAAGTCAGCAGAAAATATGCTATTCTGGAAAAAAAGGGGCACGACGAACATTTGTCCCCAATCCAGGAGGAACCCTATGGCCGTTTCCGCACTGTATATCCAAACTCTGGGCGAGATGACCATTCGCCGCGGGGACCGAACGATCACCATCCCCGACCGTTCCCGCAAGCTGTGCCTGCTGCTGGCCCGTCTGACCCAAGCTCGGGGCCAGCCGGCGCCCTATTCTGAGCTCACCGATCTGCTCTGGCAGGGCGTGGAACAGGGGGTCGGCTCCCTCAACACGCTGAAAGCAATCCTTCACCGGGCCCGCACCTGTCTGGACCAGCTGGGCGAGGGGACCGGACGGGAGGCGCTCATCAGCCAGGACGGCTGTTACCTGTGGAATCCCCGGCTCCCCTTCACCTTGGACACAGAGGAATTTCTCCGCCTGTGCCGGGAGGGAGAGGCGGCCGGAGAGGAGGAACGGCTGGCGCTGTGGCTGGAGGCGCTGGAGCTGTACCAGGGAGATTTCCTCCCCGGTCTCAGCGACCATCCCTGGGCCGCCTCCCAGGCTCAGCCCCTGCGGGAGACCTATTTTCAGACCGCAGACCAGGTCCTCCACCTGCTGGAGGGACGGGCACGATGGGAGGATATGGCCCGGCTGACCGAAACCGCCCTGGCCCTGGACCCCTGCCGGGAGGAGCTGTGCCGCCGCCGGCTGGAGGCCCTGCTCCGACTGGACCGCAGGGAGGAGGCTGCCCAGTTTTACGAGGACTTCCATCAGCGGCTGCTGTCCCAGCGGGGGGTACTGCCCTCCGCTGATCTGCGCAGGCTGTATCAGCAGGCGCGGAGGGACTGGGACCCCCGGGCCGTCTCCCCGGTGACCCTTCAGGAGCAGCTCAGCGAGGCCCCGGGTGCAGGCGCCTTCCGCTGTGAGTACGACTTCTTCCGGGCCATCTGCCTCACCGTCTCACGCATGGCGGAGCGCACCGGAACCCCTCCCCATGTGGTCCTCATCTCCCTGTCCGGCGGGGAGAATTCCACCCTGGCCCGCTACAGTCTGGACCGGGCTATGGACAATCTGGAGGCTATTATCGGGGCCCGCCTGCGCCGGGGGGACGCCTTTACCCGGTGCAGCGCCTCCCAGTTCGTCCTCCTCCTGCCCCAGGCCAACTACGAGGACAGCCGCATGGTGTCCAGCCGCATCACCCGGGCCTTTGCACGGCAGTATCCTCATTCTCCCGCCTCCCTCCAGGTCTCTGTCCAGCCGCTGCTGCCGTCCCACGACTGAGCAGACAGCAAACAGCGCCCCGGCATACGCCAGGGCGCTTCTTTCTGCGATTGGATTCTTACCCGACCACCAGGTCCGGTTTAGAGGAATCCGGGAAAATGGACTGCACCTCAGCCCTAAAAAGACCCTCCTCAATGGGACTGCGCGCCGTGTAAATCAGCAGCACCTCATCCCCTTCTTTAAAATTGTTCAGGTAGGCAAGGTCAATCTGGTAAAGCTCCTCCATTGCATTTTTCAAAATAAAGCAGTCCTCTTGCACAGCCTGAATCGTACAAAACTCTCTTCTCATATCGGTTCCCTCCAAATCTCCACTATTTTGCTCCTCCGCTGAAGCAGAGTGAGAAATGTCCCATTGTGCCTCTGCTCCCTGAGGCGCACAGGCGGCCAGGCAGAGTATTGCGCCTAATAAAATACCCACATACTTCATGATTCATCTCCCGTCATCTATGGGGTTATGTCTGTAATCAAAAGGTTCATCCATTTCAGCTCCGAGGGGTCAACATAATACTTCTTCCCCCAGCTGGACACAATATACCGCCCATCGTCTGCTACACCTGTAACCGTCATCCAGTGACCGCCCACATCGCCCTGCGCCAATTTGCCATTCTCTTGGTAAAGGTTGAAATCGGTAATCAGAATATTGACATTTTTACCTTCGTCCATATATTGGTTCATTTCGTCACTGCTGAGCGGCGTTACTCCAATAAAAGTATCGCTGGTACAGCTAACACCTTTTTCATTCAAATAGTGCTGGATATGGTGGTCTAAAGCGCCTACTGTAGTGCCCTGACTTTCTATGGTTACAACAGAGGTATTCTGATAGGCATCCAAAATCTTTTGACGGGCCTGCGGATGATAGGACCCACTGCTGTCATACAACGGACAGCCAAACGTTTTCTTAAATTCATCTTCAGAGTCGGCATATTTCCGCAACACTTCGTTGACCATTGCCGTAGCTCCTCCGGGTTCGTCAATATAGAAACGGTCATTCGTGTTGGCATAGAAATCTACCAAAAGATAATTGTAATTTGCTTTACCATTTTTATCATACATCGGGAATCCAAACACCCGTTCAAATTCCTCCTCCCGTCCTTCATACTCCACAAAAATGTTGTTGACAATGGCCACAAAGCCACAGCCCTCATAATTGATCTGCTCCATCAGTTTTGCAATTTCTGATTGAGAATAATTCTGGTAGCGGCTATGCTGCCTAATGTAGGCATAGAGGTCCTCGTCCTCAAACCAGCGGAATCCAAAAAACCACATTCCCTTTTTATTGTTGGCCATATCTCCCTGATCTGCTCCATAGGTGCCATTGCTTTTATCGTTATCAAACGTGGTCGTATTCTGGTCGTAGGCGCCACCCGCCAATTCCTGGACGTCAAGTGCCTCAGCCTGATCTGTTACCAGCTCAGTGACACGCGTCTCCACACTTTTATACTGCGCCAAAATCTGCTCCAAGGCTTCGCGCATCACCCGCACCGAATTTTGCTCCTTGGTGATCTGTTCCGCGCTCTCCAGCAGACGGGCTGATATCTGCTCCTGCCCGGCGATTTTAAACCGCAGTCCGCTCCGGATACCGTTCACATCCCGGTACAGCTCCATCAGCTGCGCCGCCAACTCCTCTTCCTTTTGAAGCGCGGGCTTTATCGCCGCCAGCTCCACAGAAATCTTTGCCATTCCAGTCGATCCCTCCTGAAAATGTGTTTTGTACATTACAAGCTCATTATAGCGCCTGCTTTTCACTAAGCGCCGAAAACCGACAAACAGCCTCTGAATTGGGACAAACCGCTTAATAGAAATTTGTCCTTATTAATACAGCTCCCTGGCATACGCCGGGGAGCTGCTGTTATGTAAAGAAAATGGATCAGTGCTCCCGGAGCTGGAACTTCTTTACCTGTCCCTCCATGATCTTCACCTGGCCAAAGAGCTCGGAGCTGACTGCGGCGGATTCCTCACTGCTGGCGGAGTTGCTCTGGACCACGGCGGAAATCTGACCGATGCCCTCGGTGACCTGAGCAATGGCCTCAGCGTCGCTCTCCACCGCCTGCACAATGTTGCCCATAGCCGCGTTGGACTGGGTTACCAGCTTCAGGGCCTTGGTCAGGGTCTCGGAGACGCCGGTGACGATCTGGCTGCCCCGGCTGGTGGCCTGAACGGAGTTCTCAATCAGTCCCTTGGTGGCCTTGGCGGCCTCATCGGACTTGGAGGCCAGGTTGCGCACCTCGTCGGCCACCACTGCGAAGCCCTTGCCTGCGGAACCGGCGCGGGCGGCCTCCACGGCAGCATTCAAAGCCAAAATGTTGGTCTGGAAGGCAATGTCCTCAATGGTGGCAATGATTTTTTCAATCTGCTGGGAGGCCTCGGTAATGTCCTTCATAGCGGCCACCATCTCTTCCATCTGCTGGCTGCTCCGGTTCACCTGTTCGCCGGTCTGACGGGCGTCCTCCTGGGCGCTGGTGGCGGTGGCTACATTCTGGGCGGTGCTCTTGGACAGGGTGTCCAGGGTTGCATACAGCTCCTCCACTGCGCTGGCCTGCTGTGTGGCGCCTTGGGCCAAGGTCTGAGCACTGCTGGACAGCTGCTCCGCACTGCCGGACACCCGTACCTCCGCCTGATAAATGTTGGAGAGGGCGGCGGACAGGTTGGCGGTCAATGAATCAATGGACTCCTCAATGGAGCGGAAATCCCCAATAAAGGAGGTGGCGGTCTTCACGTTGAAGTTGCCGTTGGACAGCTGTTCCATAATCCGGTTCAGGTCCCAAATGTAGCTGCGGATCAACTCCACCGACTTCTCCAGGGTGTTGGCAAGATCGCCCAGCTCGTTGTCCACCTTGTACTCCAGATCCAGGTCCAGCTTGCCCTCCTGGAGAGGCTGGACCTTCCGGGTGATCTTCAGAATGGGGGCCAGAATGTGTTTGAGGACATAGACCACTAGGCTGACTAGGCAGAACAGCGCCAGCACCAGACAAATGCCGGTAATGACCTGCATCAGCATAACAGTGGAGCGCATCTGCTCACTGCTCTCCGTGTTGAGGGTCTCGGCCCGCTCGATAATCTGGTCCAGCTTACTCACCAGAGCAGTCAGATTGGACTGGATGGTCTCCTGATAGTAGTTCTGCGCCTGGATGGGGCTCATGGACATCATATTCTGCACCTCGGCTACCGACTGATGCAGCTGCTTGTGCATGGGGGTGACCTCTTCCCTCAGAGCCAGAATCTGGGGGTCATCTGTGCCGGCCTCGCCATAGATCCACTGGCCCAGTACACACTGGGTATCATCTGTGCCCGGAAACTCCCCGTTGGCATACAGAGCCTTGCTTAGATTGCTGGACCACTTGTAGTGGGCGGTCTCGGCACTCTGGGCCCGGGAGAGCATAGCCACGTTCTCGATACTGGTCTCCTGCATCTTCTCAATGCGAATCAGGTTAAAGGTGGTCACTCCGCTGAACAGAAGAATGGACAGCAACGCTGCAACGATCCGGATAAACACCATCTGCTTAATACTCTTACGCATAATAACATCCTCGCTTTTCCATAAAATGCCACATCCAAGTAACCCGCTGAAAGAGTTATCATAAGTATATCATACAAGTCAATATTATTTCAACTCTTTTCTTGTAATTCCATAAAAAACTGGAGGGGGAGATCCCTCCAGGGAAGAGACCTGCGGTCTGTCAATCTGGCTCCTCCTGGAACAGCTGGCTGAGAGGGGTGCGCTGGAGCTCCTCATCCAGCACCTGCTGGACGCGGGACAGCTCCAGGCTTAACGCACAGTTGTCCGCCGACCTGTTTTCGCACTGGTAACCCGGCTGCTGGCAGCGGTTGATCAGCATCCCCCCGCCCATGGCCTGGAACAACTCCCACAGGTTCATCTCCTCGCAGGGCCGGAGGAGCAGATAGCCCCCGCTGGGCCCCCGACGGCTGTCCACCAGACCGGCGGAACGCAGCTGCTTCAGAATTTTAAGGGTGACAGCTTTGGGCATATGCTCCTGCTGGGCGATGGCGGTGGCGGACAGCTGCTCCTTTTGATACAGTGCGCGCATGATCCGCAGGGCATAGTCCATTTCCCGAGTCATCAGCACATGGATCACTCCTTTTTGGGGGAATTTACCTTAATATTATATATTCGTTTTGGAGGATTTGTCAATATACCCGCCGCTTTTTTTACATTGCTGACAAAGCGCACCAATCCAGTCCCTCCGCTCCGCAAAAAAGACACGCCGGGAAGCGTGTCTTCATGTGCAGCCCTCACCGTGCCAGCAGCTTCTTCATCCCCGTCTCGATGCCTTCCACCGTCAGGGGGTACATGGGAAACAGACCCTCGATGGCGTCGTAGCTCTCGGTCCACTCGCCGCCCCACTCGGGCCGGTCGCTGGGATTGAGCCACACCGCGTGGCGGTAGCGCTCCCGCAGGCGGCGCAGGCAGTCAACACCGCTGGCGGGCTCCCCCTCCCTGGGGCTGGGGAAGGGATCGAAGATCTCATGGGGGGACATCTGGGCGTCCCCCACAAAAATCAGCTTATACTCCGGCGTCAAGTTGGACAGCAGCCAGCTCACCGGGACGGCATTGTTGGGGTTCAGCGTTGGGTCCCGGTACAGCCGGGTATAGGGGCAGTTGTGGAAATAAAATATCTTCAGCTCCTTAAAGTAACCCGCCCTGGTCACCGCTTGAAACAGGGCGGAGCACAGCTGGGCGTAGTGCTCCATGGAGCCGCCGGAGTCCATCAGCAGGAGCACCTTCACCGTGTTCTGCCGGGGTTTTTTATAGCGCACCTTCAGCAGTCCGGCGCTGTTGGCGGTGTCCTGGATGGTGCTGTCCACGTCGAACTCGCTGGGGGGCAGGTCCACCAGACCGGAGAACTGCCGCAGACGGCGCAGGGCCACCTGGAGCTGGCGGATGTCCAGGGTGTTGTCGTGGCGGAAGTCCCGATAGCGCCGCTCCCCCGCGACCCGGAAGGCCCGGCGGCTCTGAGACTGCCCGCCCACCCGAATGCCCACCGGGGACAGGCCCATGTTGCCGAAGATGGACATACCGTGGGTCCCCACCCAGTAGTTGCCGCAGTTGTGCTGCTCCCGCTGCTCGTTCTTCCGCTCCTGGAACATGGTCTCGATCTCCAGGGTTGACAGGCTCTCGTTCAGCTCCGCCTGCTGCTCGTCGTACTCCCCCATGGGGGCGTTGGGCCGGTCCAGCCAGTTCAGCAGCTCCTGGGACACCTCCTGCTGGAAGTCCACCTCCTGAAAATAGTCCAGAAAGGCCCGGTCAAAGGCGTCAAAGTCGGCCTCGCTCTTCACTAGCAGACAGCGGCACAGGTGGTAGAAGCCGGTAAAGCTGGCCTGGTGCAGATTCTCGTGCAGCGCCTGGACCAGGGCCATCCACTCGGTGAGGGAGACCTTCAGGCCCCGGCTGCGCAGCAGATACAAAAAGTCCTCAAACATGGCTCACCGCCAAGTGCGCCGCAGCATATCAATGTCCTCATTCTTCTTCAGCAGGACCCCCAGATAGGGGACCTCCTTCACAATGCGGCCCACGTCCACGCCACCGTGCTGGAGGGCCTGGATCCAGTCAATGATCTCGCTGGTGGAGGGCTTTTTCTTGATCTGGGGCAGGCTTCGGATTTTGTAAAAGGCCTCCAGCACCTGGGTCAGCAGCTTCTCCTGAATGTCGGGGTAGTGGACCCGGACAATGTCGGCCATCAGCTCCTTGTCGGGGAACTCGATATAGTGGAAGACGCACCGGCGCAGGAAGGCGTCGGGCAGCTCCTTCTCCGCGTTGGAGGTGATGATGACCACCGGGCGGTGGCTGGCCTTCACGGTGCGGCCCGTCTCCGGGATGTGGAACTCCATGCGGTCCAGCTCCCACAGCAGGTCGTTGGGGAACTCCAGGTCGGCCTTGTCGATCTCGTCAATGAGGAGGATGACCTGTTCCTCCGCCGTAAAGGCCTCCCCCAGCTTGCCCAGGCGCACATACTTCTCAATGTCGTCCACGCCCTGGCCGCCGAACTGGCTGTCGTACAGGCGCTGGACCACATCGTAGACATACAGGCCGTCCTGGGCCTTGGTGGTGGACTTGATGTTCCAGATAATCAAATTCTTGCCCAACGCCTGGGCGATGGCCTCGGCCAGCATGGTCTTGCCGGTGCCCGGCTCCCCTTTGATCAGCAGCGGCTTTTCCAGCACCATGGCGATATTGGCCGCCCGGAGCAGCTCCTCGGACGCCACATAATTCTGGCTCCCCTTAAATTCCTTCATGGTCGCACCCTTCCCTTTCCTGGCGTGGATCGTTGTGAAAAATAACAGCGCCGGCGGCCCTCCTCCCCGGAACTGGAGACGCCGGACCCTCAATTTTTCCATCCTACCTTATTACTTTTTCATCATAGCCGACTTTTCTCAGGGAATCCAATAGAACTTTTGAATAAACTGATTGAAGGTATAAATCAATTTCGAAGTTTTTCGGGGTTTTTCCGTTTGATTTTTCCGATGCTTTGGGGAAGTCACACAAAAAACCATCCGTCATTTTGACGAATGTTCCAAAAGTTCGGGGCGGCAAAAAAATCCATGCAGAAAAGTAATGGTTGCATGAAGTTTTAATAATAGACTGATAGGGCACTTCGAATATAAAATTGAAACAACAACACAGGGATATTTGGTCATATCACCAACGTCCACCAATTTATAAAAAAGGGAGGAGATATTATATGCCCAGACAATTTTCCCTGGCCTATCTCACCACCCCGGGGATCGACCCGGTGGAGCAGATCCGGACGGCCAAAGAGGCGGGTTATGACTATGTCAGCCTGCGCACCATTCCCATGGGGCAGGAGGGCGAGCCCCAGGTCCACCTGGAGAGCGACCCCACGCTGATGGAGCAGGTCCGTCAGACCTTGAAGGACTGCGATATGAAGCTCTTCGACATTGAGCTGCTGCGCATTCGGGAGGATCTGCCCGACGACTACCGCGCCGCTTTCGAGAAGGGCGCGGAGCTGGGAGCCACCCAGGTACTTACCAGCGTATGGACCCGCGACCGCGCTCTGGCGGTGGACCGCTACGGCGCTTTCTGTGAGCAGGCCGCCCAGTTCGGTCTGACCCTCAATTTGGAGTTCCCCATCGTCTCGGAGCTGACCACCATGCAGGAGGCCTTTGAGATCCAGGACAAGGTGGGCGCGTCCAACCTGAAGATCCTGATGGACATGATCTATGTCTATAAGACCGGCGTCACCCCCGCCGACATCCAGGCGGCAGACCCCAGCCGGTTCGGCGTCATCCACCTGTGCGACTGGCCCGCCGACATGGCCGGCAGGCAGGACATTGAGGTGGTCCGGGGCGGCCGGGCTTACTGCGGCCAGGGTGTTGTGGACCTAGCGGGCGTTCTGAAAGCCCTGCCCGAGAATGTCTGCTCCATTGAGCTGCCCAACTTGGCGGAGATCGAGGCCCGGGGCAGGGCAGGTCATGCCGCTCAGTGCCTGAAGACTGCCAAGGAGTTTTTTACCGCCAACGGCCTGTAAATCCGGGGAGACCGCACCATTGATAATCTGAACGAAATTTTAACACGATAGCAGCTTATTCGCTCGACAAGAGGAAAGGGCTTCTATTATAGTAGTAATATTGATTGGAAATCACCGATTTATGAAAAATTCGTATAGAAAAGAGGTCAACTATATGAAGGTCGATATCAATACCAAAATGATAACCCTCATCGGAACCCCTCTGAGTCAATCCTTTGCCGCCCGGATGCAGAACACCGGCTATGAGGCCGCCGGGCTGAACATGCTTTACTTTTACACTGAGGCGGACAAGGAGCACCTGGGCGAGATTGTCAGCGGCATTCGGTACATGAACTTCGCCGGCTTTGCGGTGACCAAGCCCAACAAGGTGCGGGTGCTACGCTACTTAGACGAGCTGGACCCCCTGTGCCAGAAGATGGGGGCCAGCAACACGGTGGTCAAGACCCCCGAGGGAAAGCTCATCGGCTACAATACCGACGGCGTGGGCTTCTACACCTCCCTCACCGAGGAGGGCGGCGTTCAGGTGGACCAGTCTGTCTTCTTCTGCTTCGGCGGCGGCGGGGCCGGACGTGCCATGTGCTCCATCCTGGCCTACCACGGGGCCCGGAAGATTTACATCACCGACATCTTTGAGCCCTGTGCCAAGTCCCTGGTGGACGACATCAACAACAACTTCGCCCCTGTGGCCGAGTTTGTCCACCATGGCGACTTCTCCAAGCTGGCCGCCTGCAACGTGGTCCTCAACGCCAGCGGCATCGGCATGGGACAGCACATCGGCGAGACCCCCCTGCCCAAGGAGCACATCCAGCCCAGCCAGTTCTTCTTCGACGCCTGCTACAATCCCGAGCGCACCCAGTTCCTGATGGACGCGGAGGAGAAGGGCTGTAAGGTGCTCAACGGCCTGGGTATGTCCCTGTACCAGGGCGCGGCTCAGATCGAGCTGTGGACCGGCAAGAAGCCCCCGGTGGAGGCTATGCGCCGGGAGCTGCTGAAGATTGTAGCTGAGCAGCAGTCATGAACCCGCGCTCAAAACGACTTGTCGTTTTGCCCAGCCCGTAACGGGCTGGGAGAAAGAAGTAAGAGGAGGTAAAACATGAAAGTACTCAAATGGCTGGATGACCACTTTGAGGAGATTTTCCTGGTGGTCTTCCTGGTTCTGATCGCCTGCGTCAGCTTGGCGCAGGTCATCTGGAAAAAGGCGCCCTTCCTGGAATCCCTCACCTGGTCGGACGAGTTCTGCCGCTTTATGTGGATCTGGACGGTGTTCATCTCCCTGCCCTATACCATCCGCAAGGGCAGTATGCTCCGGGTGAGCGTGGTGCTGGACCTGATGCCCCAGGTGGTGCGCAAGGTCATCAACCTGGCGGTGGATATCGTCTCTATGCTGTGCATGGGCCTGCTGGCCTACTACTCCTTCACCGTCATCTTCGGCACCCCCACCACGCCCGGCGTGCTGGCCAGCGGCGAGCTGTCCACCGCTATGCAGTGGCCCATGTGGATGGTGTACAGCGTGATGCTCTTCGGCTATGCGCTGGGTACCCTGCGGGCTCTTCAGATGACCGTGATCCATATGATGCACTTCGGCGAGAAGGAACTCACAACCCTGGAGCAGACCATGCAGGACGCGGCGGAGGAAGCCGCAATGGCTAAGGAAGGAGGAGAGGAATAATGGCGGCAATTCTGGTATTTGTTGTATTTCTGGTCGGCATTGTGCTCTCGGTGCCCATTGCAATCAGTATGATCCTGGGCTCCGCGGCCCCCATTTTCCTGCTGGAGTCGGGCGGCTCCATTGGACAGCTGGTCAACAACGCTTTCTCCGGCGCCAACTCAACCCCCATCCTGGCGGTGCCCCTGTTCATCCTGGGCGGCGTCATCATGTCGGAGGGCGGCATCTCCAAAAAGCTGTTTAACTTCTTCGCTTACTTCGTGGGCCCCCTGCCCGGCGGCCTGCCCTGCGCCGTGATCCTCACCTGTCTGTTCTACGGCGCCATCTCCGGCTCCGGCCCGGCTACCACCGCCGCCGTGGGCTCCATGTGTATTCCCTTCCTGGTGGCCCTGGGCTACGACCGCCAGTGGAGCGCCGGTCTGGTGGCTGTGGCCGGCGGTCTGGGCGTCATCATCCCGCCCTCCATCCCCTTCGTGCTCTACTCCCTGGCCACCAACGTCTCCCCCGGCAACCTGTTCATGGCCGGCATCCTGCCCGGTATCCTCATCGGCGTGTTTATGATGGCCTACGCGGTGTTCTACTGCATCCGCAAGGGTGAGGACCGCAAGCTCATCAACGCCAAGATGGAGGAGTTGCGGGCCCAGGGTCTGGGACACCTGTTCTTGGACAGCCTGCCCGCCCTGCTGTGCCCCATCATCATCCTGGGCGGCATCTACTCCGGCATGTTTACCCCCACCGAGGCGGCCTGCGTCTCCGTGTTCTACGCGCTGATCGTCTCCCTGTTCGTGTATAAGTCCATCACCTTCAAGAACCTGGTTCCCTTCCTGTGCAGCGCCGTGAAGACCTACGGCGGCCTGGCCTTCGTGCTGGCCTTCGCCACCGCTTTCGGCCGTGTGCTGTCCCTGACCCGCGCCACCGTGGTGGTGAAGAACTTCATCGTGGACAACTTCCACACCAGCTTCTCCGCTCTGACCGTGCTGGTCATCGTCTTCCTGCTGCTGGGCATGGTCATGGATACCGGCCCCGCCATCGTCATCCTGGCCCCCATGCTGCTGCCCGCCGTGGAGGCCCTGGGCGTCAACTCCATCCACTTCGGCGTGGTGCTGGTGTGCTGCCTGTCCATCGGCCTGGCCACTCCTCCCTTCGGCCTGGATCTGTTCGTGGCCGGCAATCTGGCGGAGGAGCCCCCCATGTCGGTGGCCAAGAAGGCCATCCCCTTCATCATCGCTTTCCTGGTGGCCCTGATCCTCATTACTTATGTGGACGGCATCAGCTTGGTGCTGGTCAACGCCTTTGGCAGCGCCAGCGCCTAAATCCTTTGATGTTTCCCTGCTCCCCTCCGTTGGGGAGGGGAGCGGGATAACATGATACCAAGTAAGCATATTCGTCAAAATCTAAGGAGGAACAAAAATGAAAAAGATCACTGCGATGCTCCTGGCTGGAGCTATGATGCTCTCTCTGGCTGCCTGCGGCGGCGGAAATGGCGGCAATGCCGGCTCCAACGGCGGCAACGCCGGCGGCGGAAGCAATGCCGGCGGCGGCTCCTCTGCCGCTGCTCCCACTGACACCGACAAGTACGCCGGCCTGCCCAAGGTCTCTCTCATCGGCGCCGACTCCACCGGTCAGGGTGCTGCCGGCCAGCTGTTCGGCGAGATGGTCCGGGACAAGGTGGACGCCATCACCGGCGGCCAGCTGACCATCGACTACTTCCCCAACGGCGAGCTGGGCGCTGACGCCGACCTGCTGCGCCAGCTGCAGTCCAACGACATCCAGCTGGTGGTCTGCCAGACCGCTCCTGTGGTGTCCTTCGTCCCCGAGGTGGCCGTGTTCGACCTGCCCATGGTCTTCGCTCAGTATGACGCCGCCACCATCGACAAGGTCCTCAACGGCGACGGCGCTTTCAACCAGCAGCTGGGCTCCGCCTTCAACAACGCCGGCTTCCAGCTCCTGGGCACCCTTCAGGGCGCTACCTACCGTCTGACCACCTCCAACACTCCGCTGGAAACCATTGACGACTTCAGCGGCCTGCTCATCCGCACCATGGAGAACCAGAACCACATGGCCTTCTGGCAGGCTCTGAAGGCTCAGCCCACCCCCATGGCCTGGAATGAGGTCTTCTTCGCCCTCCAGTCCGGCAATATTGCCGCCCAGGAGAACGCCGCCGACACCTGCGTGGGCGCCAACCTCCAGGAGGTCCAGAAGTACCTGGCCTGCACCAACCACATTCTGTACGCCAACATGATGACCATGAACAAGGACGCCTGGGACCAGCTGGACCCCGCCTATCAGGAGGCCCTGCAGCAGGCCGTCAGCGAGGCTCTGGCTGAGATGGGTCCCAAGCTGACCCAGATTGACGCCGACAACAAGAAGACCCTGTGCGAGGACAGCGGCAGCAACAACATGACCCTTATTGAGTACAACAACGACTTCTACGCCGAGGTTCTGGCTCTGCCCGCCGTGCAGGACCTGTACAAGAACATCGACAGCCAGATCGGCGGTCTGGGCACAACCCTCCAGAACGAGCTGGCAGGCTGATTTCCTGGCAAACTCTCATCATCAATTCACTTACCTGGGCCGGCAGCCGCCGGCCCAGAATTTTTCAAAGGGACAAATCCTTACATACAAAGGAGAGCTGCACCATGGAACAAACTCACAAGGGCCAGGCCTTTGGGCTGCTGCTTATCACCTTCTTTCTCTGGGGCAGCGTCTATGTGGGCGGCAAGCTGGTGTCTCAGGACCTGTCCCCCGCCCTGGTGGCCTGCCTGCGGTGCATCACCGCCATGGGCCCCCTGCTCCTGATGGCCAGAAAGCATCTGGGGACCCCAATTGAGCGGGAGGACTGGAAATATTTTATTCTGGTGGGGATTTTGGGCTACTTCTGCACCATCTTCCTCATTCAGCTGGGCATCTCCCTCACTGGCGCGGCTATGGCGGCGCTGCTCAACGCCCTCACTCCGGTATCCGTCACCATTTTGGCTGCCCTGCTCCTCAAGGAGGCCATAACCCCTGTCAAGATCCTCTGTCTGGTTCTAGCCCTAGCGGGGACGGTGGTCATCACTCAGGGGGCGGACAGCCAGAGTCAGGTGGTGGGTATGGTGGTGGTGCTGGTCTCTGTGGGCTCCTGGGGCCTGGCCTCAGTGTTCATGCGCCGGCTCACCGCCAAATACCCTGCCGTTTTGGTGACCACCTACGGCATGGCCATCAGTCTCCTCTTCCACATTCCCGCCGGGATCATCTCCGCCATTGGCCAGCCGCCGGTCCTCTCCCCAAGGGTGATTCTGACCATTTTATATCTGGGCATTTTCGGTTCCGGCGTGGCTCAGTACACCTGGACCAAGTGCCTGTCCATCCTCCCCGCCAGCACCTGCTCCCTGTTCTACCCCCTTCAGCCCGCCTTTTCCGCCCTGCTGGGCGCTCTGATTCTGAAGGAACGCTTCTCTCCTGCCTTCTTTATCGGCCTGCTTTTGATCTCCCTGGATGTGGCCCTGAGCACCTGGGAGATAAAAAAATTATCCAAAATTTCAAAAAATGCGCAAAAATAGTTTGCATATTTTCTGAAAATGATGGATAATAGAAGGCAGAGAATTTGTCATTGAGAGGGTGGGATTTATGAATCTGCGGCAGCTGTACTATTTCAAGGCCATTGCAGAGCTGGAACACTACACCCGGGCGGCGGAGAAGCTGTATGTCAGCCAATCCAGCCTGAGCCACGCCATTCAGGAGCTGGAGGACGAACTGAATGTGGAGTTTTTCGTGAAGCGGGGCCGCAATGTGGAGCTGACCAAATACGGCCAGCTGTTTCTCCCCTATGTGCAAAAGACCCTGGAAACCCTGGAGACGGGCATCGCAACTCTGTCCGACTATATCAATCCCAACACAGGTACGGTAACTATGGCGGGACTGCCCTCTTTGGCCCAGTTTGCTCCGGATATTATTGTGCGCTATGTGTCGGAGACCAACCGGGTCGACGTGCGTCTGCAATTTAACCAGGGCGCCACCTATTTTCACCTGAGCAAGCTGCTTTTGGACGGGGATGTGGACCTGGTCTTTTCCTCTGCCATCGACGACCCGAGAATCAGCTCCACCTATATTGGGGAGCACCCCCTGGCTCTGCTGGTTCCCATGAGCCACCGCCTGGCCCAGCAGGACAGCGCCGACCTGCGGGAGCTGGACGGGGAGAATTTTATTTCCTTTGACAATAGCTGTCAGCTGCGGGGAACGACAGACAATATTTTCCAGGCCCTGAATATTCACCCCAACATTACCGCAGAGACGGAGCAAGACGCCATCATTAACGGCCTGGTTGCCTCCAACCACGGTGTCGCCATTATTCCATACCCTCTGGGCGGCGCCCCCTACAATACCAAGATCATCCACATCACCAACAACATCCCGCCCAGAAACCTGTACCTTATGTGGAACAAGGAACAGTACCTGCCCCCGGCGGCAGAATATTTCCGGGACTTCATCATCCGCAGCGGGGAAGTGTTCACCCAGTTCATGGAAAAGAAACACCCGGATTACAAGCGCATATAGCACTGACTGCGGAGGCGGAACCGCCTCCGTCATTTTTTCCAGAAAAATCTCTTTTTTCTCAGGAATCTATGGGCAAAATCGAAGATTGAATGAAAACAGGATATTGGACAAAAACGCCCCTTTATACTATTATTTAATCAAGGAAAACAGGGTCGAAGCCAAACTTTTTCCCCGCCCTTTCCAGTCGGGAGGGGAAGAGAGGATCATGTGCGGTTTCGATGGAAAAACCGAAAATAAAAACAGGAGGGAACAATTTATGAGCAAAAAACTGGTATCTGATCTCATCGTCGATTATCTGGCGCGCCGGGATGTGGAGTACGTCTTTGGTCTGTGCGGACATACCGTCATCGGTATGCTGGACGCCTTCAACCGCAATCCCAAGGTAAAGTACATCTCCAACCGCCACGAGGCCGTGGCCTCCACCGCCGCCGACGGCTACGCCCGCCTGACCCACAAGGCCTCCGTGGTCATGTGCCACCTGGGCCCCGGCCTGACCAACGTCCTCACCGGCGTGGCCAACGCCTCCTTCGACTCCATCCCCATGGTGGTGATCGCCGGCGATGTGCCCAGCTACTACTTCGGCCGTCACCCCCACCAGGAGGTCAATATGCACGCCGATGGCGACCAGTACAAGATTCTGGAGCCGGTGTGCAAGCGCTGCTGGCGTATTGACGATGTGGAGGCTCTGCCCTACATCATGGATAAGGCTTTCCGCCTGGCCGAGTCTGGCCGCCCTGGCCCCGTCCTCATTGATGTGCCCATGGATATGTTCTCTCGTGAGATGGAGGAGGACCTTTGGGCCCGTACTTACAAGGACAGCCACGTCACCGTGAAGCCCGCCCTGGACCCCGCCGCCGCCAAGGCCATTGCCGAGAAGCTGGTCAACGCTGAGAATCCCGTCCTCCACGCCGGCGGCGGCATTCTGCTGGCCCAGGCCTCTGAGGAGCTGGCCGCTCTGGCCGAGTTCCTGGATATCCCCGTGTCCCGCACTCTGATGGGCCAGGGCTGTCTGTCCGACCTCCACCCCCTGATGCTGGGTCAGACCGGCTTCTGGGGCCTGGAGTCCACCCACGCCTTTACCGTCAACGCCGACGTGATTCTCGGCCTGGGCACCCGCTTCGCTGAGGCGGACAGCTCCAGCTGGTACCAGGGCGTCACCTTCGATCCAGACAAGACCACCTTCCTCCAGATCGACATTGACCCCACCGAGATTGGCCGCAACTATGCCGTGGAGATCGGCGCCATTGCCGACCTGAAAATCGCCCTGACTCAGATCCTGGACGAGGTGAAGAAGATTTGCCCCGAGGGCAAGAAGCGCCCCGGCCTGCGTGAGCAGATTGCCAAGGCCAAGGCCGACTTCAAGGCCTCTGTCAAGGATATCTCCGAGGATTCCCGCTTCCCCATGACTCCCCAGCGCATCCTCCACGACGTGAAGGCCGCCATCCCCGAGGACGCCGTCATCTTCACCGACGTGGGCTGGAACAAGAACGGTGTGGCCCAGCAGTTTGACATCACCGTCCCCGGCTCCATCCACCACTCCTCCGGCCTGGCCACCATGGGCTTCGGCGCCTCCGCCGTCCTGGGCGGCAAGCTGGCCGCACCCGACCGCATCTGCCTGACTCTCACCGGCGACGGCGGCTTCGGCGTCAACCCCACCTGCCTGGCCACCGCTGTGGAGCAGGGCATCGCCTGCACCTGGGTCGTGATGAACAACTCCGCT
>NZ_QWKI01000027.1 GCF_009911645.1 Pseudoflavonifractor sp. 60 | reverse complement strand
TTCGGCACCATCGCCGGCCTGGAGAACGCCAACTATCACACCTTCTTCGGCACCAAGTTCCACACCCCCGACGGCGAGACCTACAGCCCCTGCTGGGCTGACGTGGCCAAGGCCTACGGCGTGGACGCCATCCGCTGCGAGTCCGCCGAGGAGTTCCTGCCCGCCATGGAGAAGGCCATCGCCGCCAACAAGGCCGGCAAGCCCTTCCTGGTGGAGGCCCCCATGGAGAACATTGTGGTGCCCACCCCCGGCTGCTGGAACATCAACGACATTTACAGCCCCAATGAGCTGGTCAAGGAGGGCAAGCTGATCAAGAAGGAGAACGGCCAGTATGTCGCCCCCAGCCACTCCAAGTCCCACAACGCCAAGTAAACGACCCCGGCCTCCTAAATTTACAAACTTTTTCTCTCTTTCTTCTTTCCCCCATAGAAAAGCGGACGTCCGGTTGGACGCCCGCTTTTTGTCATGCAGGCAGAACTGCCTGTTTTTAGCACTCTCAATTATAGAGTGCTAAAAATTCACACTCTGTTCATGCTTTTTTCGCCGGAGGGGCCTATACTACAAGCATACCGCAGGCTGTTCCATGAAAGGAGTGTTAATTTGTGAACATGAATCAGTTTACGCAGAAATCCCTTGCCGCTATCCAGGGAGCCCAGGATATTGCCCTGGAGCGGGGCAATCAGCAGATTGAGCAGCCCCATTTGCTGCTGGCCCTGGTGGGGGACAGTGAGGGCTTCATTCCACAGCTGCTCACCGCCATGGGGATGACTATCCCCAGCTTTGAGGCGGCGGTGCAGGCCCAGGTGGAGCGGCTGCCCAAGGTGTCAGGCTCTGGCAGGGAGAGCGGAAAGGTGTATGTCTCCCAGGATGTGGACCGGGCTCTCCAGGCGGCTGAGCAGGAGGCCAAGGCCATGAAGGATGAGTATATCTCGGTGGAGCACGTCCTTCTGGGGCTGCTGGCCCACCCCAACGCCGCCCTGAAGGAGCTTTTCCGCACCTACAGCCTGACCAAGGAGCAGGTCCTCCAGGCCCTGGCCCAGGTCCGGGGCAACCAGCGGGTTACCTCCGACAACCCCGAGGAGACCTACGATGCCCTGAAAAAGTACGGCTCCGACCTGGTGGAGCGGGCCCGGCAGAACAAGCTGGACCCGGTCATCGGCAGGGACGACGAGATCCGGAATGTGATCCGCATCCTATCCCGGAAGACCAAGAACAACCCCGTCCTCATCGGTGAGCCCGGCGTGGGCAAAACGGCCATTGCCGAGGGACTGGCCCAGCGGATTGTGAAGGGGGATGTACCCGCCTCCTTGCAGGACAAAACCATTTTCTCCCTGGACATGGGGGCCCTGATTGCCGGAGCCAAGTACCGGGGGGAGTTTGAGGAGCGCCTGAAAGCCGTCCTCAACGAGGTAAAGAAGTCGGAGGGGCGGATCATCCTCTTCATCGACGAGCTCCATACCATTGTGGGGGCGGGCAAGACCGAGGGCTCCATGGACGCGGGCAATCTGCTGAAACCCCTGCTGGCCCGGGGGGAGCTGCACTGTATTGGGGCCACAACCCTCAACGAGTACCGGCAGTATATTGAAAAGGACGCCGCCCTGGAGCGGAGATTCCAGCCGGTGATGGTGAACGAGCCCACCGTGGAGGACGCCATTGTCATTCTGCGGGGCTTGAAGGAGCGCTACGAGGTGTACCACGGGGTCAAAATCACCGACGGGGCTATCATTGCCGCCGCAACTCTGTCCAACCGGTATATCTCCGACCGCTTCCTCCCCGATAAGGCCATCGACCTGGTGGATGAGGCCTGCGCCATGATCCGCACTGAGATGGACTCCATGCCCACCGAGCTGGATGTGATTCAGCGGAAAATTATCCAGCACGAGATTGAGGAGGCGGCCCTGAAAAAGGAGACCGACAAGCTGTCCCAGGAGCATCTTGCGGAAATTCAAAAAGAACTGTCCGACCTTCGGGACGAGTTTAATGCCAAGAAAGCCCAGTGGGATAACGAAAAGGGCGCCATTGGCAAGGTCCAGAGGCTGCGGGAGGAGCTGGAGTCCGCCAACGCCGCCCTGGAGAAGGCCCAGCGGGAGTACGACCTGGAGAAGGCCGCCGAGCTGCAATATGGCCGTATCCCCGAGCTGAAAAAGGCGCTGGAGGCGGAGGAGCAGACTGCCGCCGCCGGTAAGGCCCGCTCTCTCCTCCGGGACAAGGTGACCGAGGAGGAGATTGCCCGCATCATCGAGCGATGGACGGGTATCCCCGTGGCCCGGCTGATGGAGGGGGAGCGGGAAAAGCTGCTCCACCTGGAGGATATCCTCCACCAGCGGGTCGTGGGCCAGGACGAGGCGGTGCGGCTGGTCAGCGAGGCCATTTTGAGAAGCCGCGCCGGTATCGCCGACCCGGATAAGCCCATCGGCTCCTTCCTCTTTCTGGGGCCCACCGGTGTGGGCAAGACAGAGCTGGCCAAGACCCTGGCCCAGGCCCTGTTTGACAGCGAGAAGAACCTGGTGCGCATTGACATGTCCGAATATATGGAGAAGTTCTCCGTCTCCCGGCTGATTGGCGCGCCTCCGGGCTACGTGGGTTACGAGGAGGGAGGCCAGCTCACCGAGGCAGTGCGGAGAAAACCCTACTCGGTGGTCCTCTTTGACGAGGTAGAGAAGGCCCATCCCGACGTGTTCAATGTATTACTCCAGGTATTAGACGATGGCCGAATTACCGACAGTCAAGGCCGGACGGTGGATTTTAAGAACACCATCCTGATTTTGACCTCCAACCTGGGCAGCCAGGCGCTGCTGGACGGCATCGGTCCCGACGGCGAGATCAGCCAGGAGGCCCGGGACCAGGTCAATCAGCTGCTGAAGCGCTCCTTCCGCCCGGAGTTCCTCAACCGGCTGGATGAAATTGTCTTCTACAAGCCCCTGACCAAGGAGAATATAACCCATATCATCGACCTGCTGCTGGACGGCCTGAACAAGCGCCTGGCCGATAAGCAGCTTACCGCAGTCCTCACCCCCGCCGCCAAGGCGCAGATCATTGAGGCCGCTTACGACCCCATCTACGGGGCCCGGCCTCTGCGGCGGTACCTCCAGCACACGGTGGAGACCCTCATTGGCCGAAAAATTATTGCCAATCAGGTGGAGCCCGGCGCCAGCCTCACTGTGGACGCCCAAGATGGGGTCCTCGTTGTCCTCTAACGTCTTTGCCTCCTCTGCACCGGTCAGAGGAGGCGCTTTTTCTGACGTTGAATAGAATGGAGAAAAGGAGGGAGTACATTTGGGAAATGTGTTGGACTATTTGGCCTGGCGCGGGGATCTGTCTCTGGTCCAGGTCCCCTTTTGTCCGGTGGACGCGCTGATTCTGTCCGCGCTGTCCTATATCCATTTTGACGGTCTGGTCCCCGCCGGACGGCAGCAGGCCGTTCCCCTGGGGGAGACCGCCCTGCGGTACCTGTCCCTGCCGCCGGAGCGGCGGGGCCGTTGCCGGTGCGACGAGGATTTGAAGCTCCTCCAGGCGTTGGCAGAGGCCCCTCGATTTGCCCCCATGGTACTGTGCCGCTACATAGACCGCTTTGTCCCCCAGGAAGAGACCCAGTTTGCCGCACTGACAGTCCTGCCGGGGGACGGCTCCGCCTGTCTGGCCTTCCGAGGGACCGACGGCACTCTGGTGGGCTGGAAGGAGGACTTCAATCTGTCCTTTCTGGATGTGGTCCCCGCCCAGCTGGAGGCGGCAGAGTACATCCAGAGCATTGCCGCCGGATTCTCCGGGCCCCTGCGGCTGGCGGGACACTCCAAGGGCGGCAACCTGGCGGCGGCAGGTGCTTCCCTGTGCGCCGCGAAAATCCGGGACCGGATCAAGGATATTTACTCCTTCGATAGTCCCGGCTTTACGCCCTACCTGCTCTCTCAGCCCGGATATCATGAGCTGCTAACCCGTATCCGCAGCTTTGTGCCGAAATCCTCAGTAGTGGGACTGCTGCTGGCCCATGAGGAGACCCACACCGTTATCCTCAGTGACCAGGAGGGGCTGTTTCAGCATGATCTCTACTCCTGGCAGGTGTTGGGGGCCGATTTTATCCAGCTGGAGGAGGTGGATGCCGACAGCCGCATCATTGACCGCACGCTGAAAAGCTGGCTGGCCAGCCTGACCCGCGAGCAGCGGGAGGCAGCGGCGGATACCCTCTACCAGCTGCTTTCCTCCGGGGACGCCAAAACAGTTCAGCAGGCCCTGGAACCCAAACATCTGGCCGCCATCCTGGGTTCTATCAAGAGCACCGACCCCAAGGATCTCTTAACCCTGGGTTCCTCTCTGGCCGGGTTGGTGGGAGCGGCCCTGCGTGCATTGAGCTGAATATATAAAACAATTCCTCCGGACGAGCCGGAGGAATTGTTTTGTTTGGCTGGGTGCCTAGGAAAAATCGCCGGAATATCAGCATCATTTCCTAACAGACCGCAGAACCCCGCCGTAGTTCACTGAACACTTAGACCGAACGGTCAATTTACTTCATGCCGTTCTCGTAGGACTCGATCATCTTCTTGACCATCTGGCCGCCCACGGAGCCGGCCTGCTTGCTGGTCAGGTCGCCATTGTAGCCCTGCTTCAGGTTGACGCCGACCTCGTTGGCGGCCTCCATCTTAAACTTGTTCATAGCCTCGCGGGCATTGGGAACCATAATCTTATTGCTGTTGCTGTTAGACATGACTCGTCTCTCCTTTTCATTCATCTGTTTCTTTTTACTTTTGTCGGATGGAACATCCACACATAGCTTTGCCTTGAATGACGGAGATATACTTGTTTTGCGTCCTGCCTATTTTTGTTAAAGCAAGTCATTTTTACCTGATTCTATTCGCCGGTTGTCAGCTGCATAGTGTATATAAAAAGCCAGCGGTCCAATGGACTTCTAGCGTGCATACTTACTTCTCAACACGTCCTTCACCTTATTTCTTCGGCGTTTTCTTACAATTTCAGATTGGCGTTGACACTCCTCAATCAGCTGAAGCGTACAAGCTTAATAACATATGCAATGCAGCTCTTACATCTGCCAACAGACCAGCGGCCTTTCCACGGACTTTTACCATGACGCACAGACAATCAATTACAGCTTGGATAATACCACAAGATATCCGACGTGCCAAGGAGATTTTTCGATATATGGTGTTTTGTCTGGGCTTTTCAGCACACAGGCAAAAGATATGCTTATGTGATATAATACGGCATTAATACGTACAATCGAATGCTGCGCTATACCTGTACGTATTAATGCTGTATTATTTCCGTTTTATGAGGTTGAGACTTACTTTGAGGTACTTATGTGTATAGCACGAAATGAGGCACAGGTATGCGTATTACATGAATCGTTAGTGAACTATAAATAACAATAAGCTCTATTTCTTGTGAAGCAGACGCAATGCCTGACGTGACTCCTGTTCCGCCTTGCAATCATGCTGCTCCATATATGTGAGGATCTCCTGATAAGGAGAAAGCTGGGGAATATGCAGCATCTTGCGGTCCGAGGCGTTCAGCGGCTTTATCAGGTGACAGGCCTCAAATTCCTTGAGCGTATCCAGATCCATTTCCAGCGGCAGGAAGGGGATCCCGGTTTTTCTCTTCAGATTTTCAAGAATGACAAATCCATATACATCAATGTCCCCCTTGTGGAAATATCCCTTGTCTGGATTGGCGGCATAGATCCGCTTCAGCAAATCTGTTCGGATCGTGTTATGAAAACCGCCTAAATAGACGATAGCGTTCTGGCACACGGGTTCATCATGATACGTTGTCAGATTTTCCACTGTAATCAGTGAGGTCCCCTCAATGGATATATTACGGATGGCCGGGACTGCCGTGGACGGAAGCGAGATACCTCCAGGAATTTTTTCAAGATGGATTTCCTGTCCGTTGATATTGATGTGCAAAAGGCCCTTGAACATGACATAGGTAGGGTTATCTACCAGATTAAAAGCGCTGAGAACTGTGTGTTGGGTTAGGCCCTGCCCGCCGTATGCACACAGAATTGATTCGATACAGCCCTGGATTTTCTGGAAACGCTTGGAATCCCCAAAGACTGCATTGGAAAAGTTGCGCACATAGGTCTCAGAGGTTAACTTCATCAGTGCGGACAGAGCAAGCAGGACATCCGCCAGCTTCTGTGGCTGATCCCCGATCCCGTGCCCGACGGGCTTGTTTTTATGGAGCTGTTCTATCTGCGCTGTCCGAAACCGCTCCAAAATCTCGCTGTCTCCAGTTTCCCAGCCGTTCAGCTGGTCCAGCATGGCCCGGCGCGTGTCACCCAGAATTGTACGCCCGGTCCATTGATAGCAGAAATCAATTGTCTCTATTTGAAAACGCAGTTTTCCGTATTGTCCCCGCTCATCTTTGTTCCCCTGCAGAATCCCGCGCTGACGAAGATGCTCGATTGCCTCGTTGATTTCCTGATATGCTCTTTCATCATAGAGATCGTTATATTCCGGAAATGTTTTTTCAACAGAAAGAAAAATACCCTGATGTTTTTTGCTGTCCGCAGTGCGAAACAGCCCCCTGTGTTCATAAATGTCAATAAGCCGGTTTAAAATGACAGATGTATAGTTCATTTGGAGTCCTCATCCTCATAAATTCTTTCAAAGGGAGCCAGGATTGCCCGCGTTCCGGTTTTAACAATGGAATAAGTTGTGTCGCAGTAGGGGAAAATCGCGCTGCATTTTTCAACAGTAGAGATCAGGATCAACTGAAGTCTTGCAGCGGCAAACATTTTCATCATTGGCTCGATCCGGTCGCTGGTCATGTTGTTAAATGCCTCATCCAGCAGGACCAAGCGAATGCTGTTGGGACTCTGCCGGTAAATCTGGAGTAGAGAGGCGCAGATTGCCACATAAAACGGCGCCTGATTTTCGCCGCCGCTGCTGTCACCCATCACCTGGGAAAGAGGGACCTTCATTCCAGTCACAATATTTTCGATTACAATGTCATAATCCAAAAAGGTACGGTAGTCCACATATTTGGATATTTGGTTGCTGACCGCTTTCTTTCCAGCAGAACGGTCCTGCGCGGCCTGATTGACATCCGCCATAATTCTTGCCATCAGCTCGTCCACCTGCTGCTCATAGGCAGGTGTGTTCATGGCCGCCTGGGTAAACAAACTTCCCTCATCTGTGATCTGAACATTGTTTTTATCCATGATGATCTGGTAAAAGGCAGCCAGCTCCTTATTCTTGGGTTCATTGATCACAAAATGATACTTCTCGTCTCCATAGGACAGCTCGGACATGACCCGGTCCATATCCTTAAACTGCAATTTCGCATTCCTGATATCATCCTTCATGCGAAACAGGATCTCCTTCCGAAACCGCTCCTTACAGCGCACCTGGGCCCTCCTCAGATTTTCCAGGAAACGCTCTAGCTCCACCGAAACCAACGACTTATAAATATCCTGATAGACAGGAAGTCCCTCCAGGCCGGTCTGGTAGTCAACGGTATAAGCTGCATTATATTTCTGCTGGAGCGGCTGAAGCTCGTTAATGATGTAGCGATCCCGCTGGTTGATGCACTGTGTGCGGTAATTGATCTGGTAATGTTCGATTTCCGCCGGCGTCTTCGTCTGGACCGCTTCTGTATAGCGTTTGGCAAGTTCTTCCGTCAACTCCGGATGCTCCAATCGAAACCGGTCACATTCTGCCTTTGAACCATCCAGATCCATCATATTCTGAGTAATGGCCTTTTGAGCGTCTGTAACGATCTGCTTTTGCTTCCAAATACGCTCCTTCTGTTCATCAATTTGTCTCTCAACCCTATCCCGAACCTCTTCACAGGCCTTACAGTGGTCAAAAATAGCAGCTAACAGTGGATTTGTCTCATATACTCGCAGCTTTCCCCGAACATTGTTCAGCTCTTCATTCAGCTCTGCAACTTTTTGCCGGGCGTCCAAATTGCTGCTGAGACAGGATGAGTGCTTATCGTAGACAAATTTGCGGTATAGTTCCTCAAAATCCTTGAGCCGTTTTAATTGCTGCTCCAATTCCAGCTGTTTTTTTCCATTTTCTTTTAACTGTGCTTCCAGATATGTAATGCGCTTTTTACGTGCATCTATGCCAATATAGAGTGTAGGTTTCCGCATACGCTGCAGGCGGTAACCCTGGTGGCGCAGAAGATCACGGGTAACGCTGCGGGAAAAATCCTCCAGTTCAGAAGCCGCTTCACAACAAACGATCCCATTCAGCAGATAGTTGACATACTGCCTTGCAACATGATTTTCGCTTCCGATTTTGTAAGCGAGCATATTGGGTTCCGGCAGAGACCACTTTTGACTGTCCCGCATTAAAGACGGTGTATCCACCAGCGACACATCGCCGACCTTTTCACCCAAGCTGGTAAATACCTGTTTTGCCGCCTGATAATGGGATGGGGAAACAATAATATCGAACCGCCGGAAGCCCAGCGCTGCCTCCGCGCACTCCTGCCAAGCAGCGTCCTCCATATAGAGTACCTCGCTGAATATTTTTGCATCGCACTCCATGCCGCGTTTTTGGAACTCCCCATTGATGACCTCCCGCAGCAGCTCGGACTCCTTGGGATACACCATTTTCCCTTCCCGCAGTTTTTTCAGCTCCCCTTTATCATGGGAGAGCACCATGTCAATATTATCCTTTTCTTTCCGACAGAGATAGAGGGCGTTGGCGCTTTCCTCCCTCAGCTCGACCAGAGCTGTGTTAAGCTGCTCCAACGCCTCCGTTTGACGTTCCAGGGGCAGAGCCGCAAACTCATCCAGCGAAATATTAATCTGAGTTTTCAAGCTGGCAGATTTCATTTGGGCGAGGAATCCCTTCAGCTGTTTGAAACTTTCGTCCCAATCGCTCTGCCGCCTCACTTGTTCCCGATATTGTTTAGAAAGCTCTTTTTCCTGCTCTCGATAGAACTTGGTGGCCTGAACTTCAGGATTCTCATCCCGGTTCTGAATTGCCTGACTCAGTGCGTCCTGCGCCTGCTGCTGCCGCTCACGAAGGGTTTCCAACTCCGGCTCCAGCTGCTCCAGGACCCGATTTGCCGCCTCTGCCCGTTTCTGATATTCCTCCTCCTGGGTCAAATTTTTCTTCCAACGGGCGTACAAAATAAATCCCTCATTGAATTCTACCTGTGTCTGGTAATCAAGGGCCTGCTTTCCGCTTTCTACAATTTTTTCAAGATGCTGTACCCTTTGCTGCGCCTCCTGCAGCATCTCCTCAAAGCGTTCCAGTTCCCGCATATCGCTTTGGAGCGCCTCCACATGAATTTTAGGCTCCGGCAGGATATATGCGTAAATAAATGTACGGATATCCGAGATATCTTTCAAGGATGTCCCCATATGGAACACTTCGTTGAATTTCTTTCCTAGGCTGGACTCCGAGTCGCCGATCCCCAGGATACGGCATATGTACTTTTTGGCATCCTTTTGACTGGCAGGGGCGCGCATCCCATAACCGGAGGCCTTGAACGCCTCCTTTTTGGAGGGCCGCCGGTTTTGGTCCACAAACAGAAGGTCCTCCAGCCGTGTGCCGGGCTTTGTGATAAACCAGTCCTGGGAGACATGGCGGAGATCCTCCGCCGGGCTTTCCGACTCAACTCGGACCGAAATCACAAAGGTTGTATTCCTTTCATGGTCTATAAACTCCACACCTACATAAGAAACCGTATGTCCAGGGCGAAGATAGCTATTTTCACCTCGCTGTTTTCCGTGAACGGACCCCTGAAGTGTCCGTGTGCTTTTGCGGTTTCCGGCGGCGTTAAAGTCTTTGTTAGTGGTGAGACAATAGCGGATGGCGTCCATAATGGTGGTCTTACCCACCGCATTGACACCAATCAGATAGGTCACCATGCGGAAGGGGATGCAGTCGTCCTGAAAATTGTGCCAGTTGATCAGGCGAAGACGCGTCATTTCAATCATCAGACGATCCCTCCCCAGCAGGACTAAAACCCGCCCGCTCATACTGCAAAAGGTATTCCCTGGTCTGGGCATAGGCCTTGGTGATTGCCTGCTCCGGCAGTGCAAGCATCACAGACGACAGAATTTGAATCCGGGCAGAGGAATTTTCCAGGCGGTCAATGGCCAGGGCCAAATTATATTTTTTAAATGTGCGCAGAGCAGCCTCCAGAGTGCGGCGGTCCAGCTTTCTGGGCAAATTCAGCTTGTTGTATTCCGCTTCCACTTCTTCCACCGTCACTGTCACCAGCTGTTCGCTGACGGATAGAGTTTCGCGCTTTTCCACATAGAGCAGCCGGAGAATCAGCAGCAGAATTGTCTCATATTTTTGAAATTCCACACGGCCCCACTCATGGAGATTGACCAGCTGCGCAACCCGCAGCGTACGGTTGATGACAACAGAATATCCCAAAGGGCGGAATATGGTCTGCAATTCCTCCTCGTTGTTGGTAATCAAGTAGTATTTTTCTCTGGTGGAATCTAAGTTGCCAATCACAAAGCAATGGTTTAGCAAGTAATTTGCCAGTTCCTCCCGCACTTCATTTCTCATATACACACCCCTCTTTTCGTGACCGTAAAATCCTGAAAGCGCAGGCCGTGACATTCCACAAAATTGGGCTTCATAACTACATCAAAGGTCCGGTCCCCGGAGGCAGAGTATGTGTGAAGGCCGATGATTTTTACAATATCTTCTGCTGTTTGGTGCTGCTCTGCCAGCTCCCGGGCAGTAACAGCCTGGCGCCGCTTCAGGACTGTATGTGCAAAGCGATTTACATTTTCTGCGGTGACTGCGTTCCGTGCATATTGCAGCAGCTGTGCCTGATGTGCTGCAACAGCCTGTGCATCCGCCTCCTCCAGCTCCGGCAATTCTTCGATCGGTGTGGGTCTTCTAGGCTGGACAGGAGACTTTAAGGATTTTGTGTCAAAATAGCCCTGGGAATACATTTGAGGCAGTGATGCCAGGATTTCGTCCTCGGTATCGTAAAAGTCCTCAGGCGCCTCAATCGTTGCGGCACAATAGCGCAGGATACGGTTGATTTTACTCTTGACGGTTCCGTCTGACAGAAGCAAAAATTGGGCTCTCTGAACGGCGCGGGTGCGGTACAGTATGTGTCTCTCATCGATTACCTTTATAATCTCTTCCATTTCCCGCAGGTCCTCCTCCAACTTGAAGACAAGCCGGCCAATTGCAAGATTTGCGTCCCCGTCGGACACCTGCTCCACCAGAACAAAGTCTCGGATTAGAGCCTCCAGGCATTCCGTCCGGCACAGCTCCAGCTGTTCCATCAGCTCAGAGCGGTAGTAAAAGAGATTGTCGTTGGTTTTGAATCGGTGATATGCCCCCACGACCACCTTTTCCTCGTAAGATTCAAACAGAGCCAAAACTTCCTCCGGCGTCTTCCCACAGGTCAGCTCATCCATATACGTTCCGATGGAGGCCGCCAGCTGCTGCAGCGATGCGTTCAGCTCGTCCAAATCGCCCGATACCTCCCGCAGGATGTTTTCATAAGGGCTCTCCTCCTCGGAAATACTCTGAAGCAGCTTATAAACCTTGAACAGCTTTCCCTTATAGGTGACCATCTGCGGCGAGACGATATCATGAAATGAGCGGATAATGGGAACGACCCTGTGATTGACCACAATTTGTGCCTCTTCCTCGTAACTGCCTTCACGCTCCTCCAGCCAACCGGTATCTTTTAACCGGCGCAGGAACATGGAGGCATAAAAACGCGGCGGCTGAGAAACCAGTTCCTCGCCTTTGGAATTGCACAGGTCCTCCAGGTCAAAAGCGATCTCCTGACTCAATCCGGTAAAATATTCTTCCAGCCAATCCAGAACCATCGTTTTTGATTCGCCGTAAATCGGACTTCGCTTGCACCGCTGCCAAATCAGCGTGATGATATCCACATATTCACGGCGGTTAACCCCTGTCAACGGCTTGAAAAAGTCCCATGGAATGATATCAAAAAGCTGCAAAACATACCTCCGTTCTGAAAATCCGTCGAATTTCTTCTGCAACGCGGGGTAAAATGATGGGGAAGAGGTGGTATCATGCTCAGCAATGAACGCAGACGGGATTTAGAGGATTTGTTTTTTCTGGATGGAACCCCGCCTGACCACTTAGCGGATGAAGAATGGGAGTACTGGTCAACGCTCTCCCAACAGTGGGATCAGGCTTTGTCTCATATCTATCAAAAAATTTCACAGCAGGATAATTTGCGTGACAAAACTCAGTGATACCAGAATTGTAATTAAGGATATAAACACAGGTCCTTTACCCGGCGGACAAACTCCATCTGGGAGATCATCCCTTCAGCCTTCGATTTCAGAGCGGCGATCTGGTGCTCCTTCCGCTCCGGGTTGGCACTGTCCAGGATTCTGCCCCTCTGGGCGGGCAGGTAGTCTTCAATCTCCTGGAACTGCTGTACAAATATATTATACTGGAGAATTTCAATATGGACAAGTGTATTTTTGACAAGGGCACCAGTTTGTGGTATAAGCTCCAAAGGAATTTTACTACTTCCCTGCCTGACTTTACCCATGGAGGATGAACCCCTTGTCGGAACTGTGAAGATGGTGGCACTTGCAATACATCGGGGAATATTGCAAGGCACGATATATTGGTTTACTGGTAAATGACATGGGGTGGAAGAATGAGCAACATCTGGACAAGCGCCATGGAGATCGTAAACCCAGAAATTATATACACGCAAACGATAAGCAAAACGGCGGCAGGGATCATCTCTGCCGCCATTTTGTGGCTGATCTGCGAAAAAGTATTTAGAGTATTTTCTGCAAAGTACCCTATCTCAACAGACTTCAATTCGTAAAGTAGAGAAAATTTGTAGAGCGAACCGGGGCAGTTCCACCTTGTGATGCCGCAGGAGCGAACAAGCGGCGAAGCCGCTTGCCCCCTTTTGAAAGGGGGTAGCCGAGCGAAGCGAGGGCGGGGGATTGTCCCTGAAAGCACCATCTTCTACCG
>NZ_QWKI01000026.1 GCF_009911645.1 Pseudoflavonifractor sp. 60 | reverse complement strand
TCAATCCCCACCGGCTTCGCCTCCGCCCCTTTTCAAAGGGGCCAGGCCCTGCTGGCGCAGGGCCACAAAGCGGAAGGCTAGGGTCATCCGGCCCTACGAAAGATACTTTACGAATTGAAGCTCAACAGAAATCCAACTTGACTATCCTTGACGTATTCTGTAAAATTTTCACAAAAGATTGACTTGCTTCGGCGGATTTTTAAATGGTAGAAGCAAAAAAGAGGTGCTGAAATGAGATATGATTGCTTTTTTATTTCAGCATTGATTTTCCTCTGCCCATAATATACTCCCCCTAAAGTTGACCTTGGGTTTTCCTTGGTCACTTTAGGGGGAGTATATCACAATGCGTCCGGGCCTTTTTACTAAAACTTCGCCCCACCGAACTCGGCCAGTTTCAGTCCCTTGTTTCGGTCGGTGACCCACTGGATGGACCACTGGGAGGCGAACAGCAGCAGCTGGTTGCCCTTGTAATCCTCTACCAGCTTAACGTCATTGGGCAGAAGCAGGTCCTCCTCCTTCAGAGGCGGGGCGTCCTCGTCCTCTCTGACGATCCACCGCAGGTATTCAAAGGGCAGGCCCTCCTTGTAGAGCTCCACGTTGTACTCGCTGCGCAGGCGGTACTCCAGCACGTCAAACTGCAAGGTGCCTACCACGCCCACAATGACCTCCTCCATGCCGGAGTAGGGGGTCTTGAAAATCTGAATGGCCCCCTCCTGAGCGATCTGCTCCACTCCCTTGAGAAACTGCTTACGTTTCATGGTGTCTATGGAGCGGATACGCTGAAAGTGCTCGGGGGCAAAGGTGGGGATGGGGTCGAACTGGAATTTTTTTCCAGTGGCGCACAGGGTGTCGCCGATGGAGAAAATTCCCGGGTCAAACACGCCGATAATGTCCCCGGCATAGGCCTCCTCGATGATTTCCCGCTCCGCTGCCATCAGCTGCTGGGGCCGGGAAAGGCGTATTTTTTTTCCGCCCTGAAGGTGGTATACCTCCTTGTCCGCCTCAAATTTTCCCGAGACGACCCGCATAAAGGCGATACGGTCCCGGTGGGCCTTGTTCATGTTGGCCTGGATCTTGAAGACGAAGGCGGAGAAGTCGCTGTCGAAAGAGTCGATCACCTCGTCCCCTGCCGTTCGGGGCAGAGGGGCAGTAGTCATGCGGAGGAACTCCTCCAGGAAGGGCTCTACGCCGAAGTTGGTCAGGGCGGACCCGAAAAACACCGGCGACAGCTTGCCGTGGCGTACCCGCTCCAGGTCGAAGTCGCAGGAGGCCCCGTCCAGCAGCTCGATCTCGTCCACCAGCTGGTCCCGCTTGCCCGCGCCAATCAGCTCCGCCAAGGCGGGGTCGTCAGGCTCGATTTGAGTGGCGGTGGCCGCCCGGGCGTTGGTGTTGGAGGTGAAGTGGATCACCTTCCGGTTCTGCCGGTCGTACACCCCCATAAACTCCTTGCCGCAGCCGATGGGCCAGTTCATGGCGTAGGTGTCGATACCCAGCTCATGTTCCAGCTCCTCGCATAGCTCGAAGGGGTCTCGGGCCTCCCGGTCCATCTTGTTGATGAAGGTGAAGATAGGGATGTCCCGCATGGCGCACACCTTGAACAGCTTCCGGGTCTGGGCCTCCACACCCTTGGCGGCATCAATGACCATCACGGCGGAGTCGGCGGCCATCAGGGTGCGGTAGGTGTCCTCGGAGAAGTCCTGGTGGCCGGGGGTGTCCAGAATGTTGATGCAGAAGCCCTCATACTGGAACTGCATCACGGAGGAGGTCACCGAGATGCCGCGCTGCTTCTCAATCTCCATCCAGTCGGAGGTGGCCGCCCGGGTATTTTTCTTGCCCTTTACCTGTCCCGCCTGGGCAATGGCCCCGCCGTAGAGCAGGAATTTTTCGGTGAGGGTCGTCTTGCCGGCGTCCGGGTGAGAGATAATGGCAAAGGTCCTCCGGCGCTTGATTTCCGCTTCGTAGTTAGACAAAGGGGGTCGCTCCCTTCCTGTGATTTCCTGTTTGGCAAGCTATTGTACCATAATTCGGCCAGGACAGCAAGAGAAAATGTAGACCCCCGGAGGGCCAATGCACTCCGGGGGCTGCCGGTTAAAAGTCCATGCTGTCTGCCAGGTGGTCCACCATGTCATTGACCCGCTTGGCGGCCCGGTGAGCGGCCCGCTTTACCTGGCGGCTGGAGGGAGCCATTACGGCCCCCAGGGCGGTGCCGGCCATCATACCGGCGGCCATACCCAGAATAAATTTCCCGCTTCCACAATACTCGCTGTGCATTCTGAGTTCCTCCTTTTCATGTCTGCGGTTTCCATTTGTGTCTCCGGTCCGAAATACTCCAAAAGCGCAAAGAGAAATTGGGCTTTTTACCCAAACTGGCAATACTGCCAGCCCGTATGCGTCTATTCTTCCCGGAAAAGAGAAAAAACCTGTTGCTAAATCCTGCTTGTTCCGTTATAATTTATTTTAGGTTATTATGCGCTGGGACGCTGAATGACTTCCAACATTTTCCATAGTTTGCGCGGGAGGAAGCACATGAAACTTTTGATTCAGAACGGACGGGTTGTCCACCCGGTCACAGGAACGGTATTGCTCCAGGATATTCTGGTGGAGAACGACCGGATCAGCCTGCTGGAGCGGGGGCTGACAGTGGGGACGGACCGGACCATCGACGCCTCCGGACTGGTAGTGGCTCCGGGCCTGGTGGATATGCACGTCCATCTCCGGGACCCGGGGCTGACCTATAAGGAGGATATTATTACCGGCTGCGCTGCGGCGGCCAGAGGAGGCGTGACCTCTATGGCCTGCATGGCCAACACCAGTCCAGCGGTGGATCAGCCAGAGCAGGTGAAATACGTGCTGGACCGGGCCAGGCAGGCCAACGGCGTGGGGGTCTACCCGGTGGCCGCCCTGTCCAAGGGGCTTCAGGGGGAGGAGCCCACCGACGCCGAGGCCCTCCAGAAAGCGGGAGCCATTGCCCTGTCCGACGACGGCAACACGGTGGACAACGCCAACCTGATGCGGGACGCCCTCATCCTGGCCAACCGGCTGGATATGCCCATCCTGTGCCACTGTGAGGACACCTCCATGGTGGCGGGCCGGGCGGTGAACGAGGGCAGCGTCTCCCGCCAGCTGTGGCTGGAGGGGCGGCCCGCCATCGCCGAGGAGATCATGGTCATGCGGGACGCCATGCTGGCCGAGGAGACGGGTTCCAAGGTCCACATCTGCCACGTGACCACCGCCCGCAGCGTGGATATCATCCGCAAAATGAAGAAGAAGGGGGTCCCCATCACCTGCGAGACCTGCCCTCACTACTTTTCCCTCACTGAGGACGAGGTACTCAAGCAGGGGGCGCTGGCCAGGGTCAATCCCCCTCTGCGGACCCAGAAGGACGTCCACGGCATTATCGCCGGGCTGAAGGACGGCACCATCGACGCCATTGCCTCCGACCACGCCCCCCACTCGGTGGAGGAGAAGACCCGCCCCCTGACCCGGGCCCCCAGCGGTATGATTGGACTGGAAACCAGTCTGGCCTTGGCCCTCACCCAACTGTACCACACCAAAAAGATGGACCTGCCCACCATTATTCGCCGTATGTCCACCAACCCCGCCGATATCCTCCATATCCCCCGGGGCCGTATGTCCCTGGGTGCGGTGGCCGACCTGGTCATCTTCGACCCGGACGAGGAGTGGATCGTGGACCCTCACCTCTTCGTCTCCAAGGCCCGCAATACCCCCTTCGGCGGCTGGAAGGTAAAGGGCAGGGTGAAGTATACCATTGTAAAAGGGGAGGTCATCTATCAGGAGGGGGCATAACAGCGCAGCGCACAATCAAAGATTAAAATATAGAGAGGAAATCAAAACGTATGTCAATGGATGTTTTACAGGACAAGATCAGAGCCATGAAGAATCCCACCGTCGCCGGGCTGGACGCCCGCATTGATTATGTGCCCGAGCACATCCGCAGGGCCGCCTTTGAGCAGTACGGCGTGGGGCTGGAGGGGGCCGTGGAGGCCATCTGGCAGTTCAACGTGGGTCTGATTGACGCGCTGTGCGACATTGTCCCCTCGGTGAAGCCCCAGACCGCCTACTATGAGAACATGGGCTGGCGGGGCATGGAGATGCTGGAGCGCACCATCCAGTACGCCAAGAGCAAGGGGCTTTATGTCATCGCCGATATCAAGCGGGGCGACATCGGCACCACCGCCGCCGCCTACTCCGAGGGCTGGCTCACCGGGGCCAAGATCGAGGGCCAGGTGTTCAAGTCCTTTGACCCCGACTGTATCACCATCAGCGGCTACATGGGTTCCGACTCCATCCGCCCCTTCCTGGAGGCTGCCATGTCGGAGGACAAGTGTATCTTCGTGCTGGTGAAGACCTCCAATCCCGGCTCCGGGGAGCTCCAGGATATTGTGGCCGGCGACCGGCAGGTGTATGAGGTGGTGGGCGACCTGAACGAGCGGGTTGCCGCCGGCACCGAGGGCAAGTACGGCTACAATATGGCCGGGGCGGTGGTGGGAGCCACCTACCCCTCCGATATCCGGGCCCTGCGCAAGCGGCTGGAAAAAACCTTCTTCCTGGTCCCCGGCTACGGCGCCCAGGGCGGCACCGCCGAGGATGTGAAGTACGCCTTCGACAAGTACGGCCACGGGGCCATCGTCAACTCCTCCCGGGGCATTATGTGTGCCTGGAAGAAGACGGGCAAGAACGGCCTGGACTTTGCGGAGGCCGCCCGGGACGCCGCCATCGCCATGCGGGAGGATATCCAGCAGTTTGTGACCATCGTTTAAGGGAACGGTCCCGGTCTGGCTTTATATTCCCGCTCCGGCGGGAAGGAAAGGGGTATTATGGCTGAAGTTTGTGCGTTCTGCGGAGCAGAATTAAAGCGCTTTGGAATAGACACGCTGGTGTGCGCCAACGTCACCCAGACGGTTTGCAAGGACTGCTGGACCAAGTACCGGGACGCCTCCCAGACGGAGCGGTGCCGGGATATCCTGAAGCACAGCTGGGCCAAAGAACCGGAACAGATCCACGCCTTTTTGGAGGAACAGGAGCGGGAAGCGGCCAGGGAACAGGCGAGGGCTGAAAAGCTGAACCGGCTGATCAGCTGCTGCGGCCAGCCCATGACTCCCCTGGGGGTGTCGAAGTTTCAGTTAGGCCAGACCAGTTGGATTTTTGGCGATTGGTCCAATCTGTTAGCCGGCGCCATGGAGCTGGCCGTGTTTCGCTGCGAGCGCTGCGGGCAGATCAAGTTTATGGACCCCAATATTATGAAGGATCGGATGAAAGAACCATGACCACCATCTATCTTGTCCGCCACGCTGAGGCGGAGGGCAACCTGTACCGCCTGGTCCACGGCTGGTATAACTCCCTGATTACCGAAAACGGCTACCGGCAGATCGCGGCCCTGGAGGAACGCTTTCGGGATATCCCGGTGGACGCGGTGTACTCCAGCGACCTGTTCCGGACGCGCACCACCGCCCGGGCGGTCTACCGCGCCAAAAACCTCCCTCTGCGCACCTGCCCCGGCCTGCGGGAGCTGAACCTGGGGGACTGGGAGGACCGGACCTTTGGAAGCGTGCGGATTGCGGAGCCCCATCAGCTGGACCTGTTCAACCGCACCGACCCGGCCTGGGAGGTGGAACACGGGGAGACCTTCTTCCAGCTGGGGGACCGGCTGTATGACACGGTGCGCCGTCTGGCGGAGCGGCATCCAAACCAGACTGTCGCGATGTTCAGCCACGGCATGGCCATCCGGCAGTTCCTGGGCAAGGTGAAGAATATCCCGCCGGAGGAGTGGCACACGATGCCCCACGGGGACAACACGGCGGTGTCCTGCCTCACCTTCGACGGGGAGAAGTTCGAGATTCAGTATGAGATGGACAACTCCCACCTGCCGGAGGACATCTCCACCCTGGCCCGCCAGGCCTGGTGGCGGAAGGACAAGAAGGCGGCGGCCGACGTGAACCTGTGGAGCGATATACCATTTATCCACCACTGCTGGGACCGGGAGCTGTACCTGAAGCTGCGCCGGGAGGTCTGTCCCGGCGTGGAGGATTCGATCCTTCTGGCAGAGGCGGAGGACCTGTGGGATCGCTCTATGTGGAACCTCCACATATTCCACGCGGGGGAGCGGCCAATGGGCGTGATCCTGTATGATGTCCGGTACAAGACAAAAAAGGCGGGGTACATCAAATTTCTCTCCATCCTTCCGGAGGACCGGGGCAGGGGGCTGGGGGTCCAGCTCATCGGACAGGCGGTGTCCATGTACCGCAACAGCGGTCGGGACCGGCTGCGGCTCCACTGTCCCAGGGACAACGAGCGGGCCCGCCGCTTCTTCCAGAAATACGGCTTTGTGAAGCTGAGAGAGGAAGCGGAGGGGGATTTCATGGAGAAGTACATCGGCTATGAGGGCTGGTAAGTCCGGCGTTTTGCATGGCGTATAAAACGGCAGCGGTGATTCCATGGAGGATGGAACGGCCGCTGCTGTTTTTGCGTTTTTATGGGAGACCCGAGATTGCTATGTTACCATCCCGGCCCACTCCAGCACAAGGCGGTAGTAGTCGCAGTCCAGAATGGTCCCCGAGTAGGCGACCCGGTTCTGCACCTCGGCCACCATTCCGGCCACCTCCTCCAGGTCGGGTTCCTCCCCGTCCCAGCGGGTAAACTGGTCGGTGATGGAATTGTAGTAGCCCGCCTCGTTGATAAAGCTGTAGTTGGAAAAGATGACCAGCGGGTCTGCGGTGGACAGAATGTCAGAGCCCATGATCAGCCGGGAGTCGTAGTCCAGACCGAAGAGGTTGGACAGAGTGGGCATCACGTCCAGACTGGAGCAGAACTTGTTCACATGGACGGCGGTCCCCTCCAGTTCGCCGCTCCAGAGGATGAGGGTGTTTTTGTAAATCTCAAAGACGGGGTCCACCTCATGGCCCAGCAGCTCGCTGTACTGATCGTCGGTGAGGCCGTAGGGGTAGTGGTCGGCGGACAGGACGATCACCGTGTCGTTCAGCTTGCCCGCCGCCTCCAGCCGGGCAATCAGCTCCTCCATGGCCAGCTCCAGCTCCATCTGGCAGGCCAGGTAGCACCGCACCTCCTCGCTGTAGGGCAGGTCCTTCACCGCCTCCCAGTGGCGGACGGACATGGCATTGGAGTCCAGCGTGTAGGTCAGGTGGCCGCTGACGGTGAGGCAGTAGACCATAAACTTGTCCTCCTGGACGAACATGGGGGCGATTTTTTCCATCATCTCCAGGTCGGAGGGAGGGAAGCTGTCCCCTGACTCCAGCTCCAGCCCCTGGCCGATGGCGTAATACTCGTAGCCCATATTGGGGTGAGATTTGTCCCGGTCGTAGTAGTCGTAGAGGTAGTCATGGAAGGCGAGGGTGCGGTAGCCCTCCTTGCGGAACTGGTTCCCCAGGGCGAAGGGCATATAGTTCTCCGCGGACAGGGAGTAGCTCCACACCCCGGATTTGGGGATGAGGCCGGTGGTGGTGACATACTCCCCGTCGGAGGTGGACACCCCCCACAGAGGCGTGTAGAAGTTGTCAAACACAAAGCCCTGGTGGGACAGCTTCCACAGAGTGGGCGTCCGCTCTGGATCCATAGCCAAGGTGGAGAAGCCCTCCGCCACGATCCAAATCAGATTTTTCCCCTCAAAATAGCCCGTCCACAGGTTTTCCGCCGTGGGAGGCCGCTGGGAGAACCACAGATGAGCGCTTTTCAGTCCCTCGTCCTCCTCCTGGTCGATGAGAGCATTGAAGTCGATGGGCAGTGTATGGAAGCCCGGGATCATCTCCGGGGAGAATACGCTGCCGGCGGGGGGCGGGTCGTCCTCTGGAGGGCGAGTGGGCTCCAGGTCGGGTGGGGCCTTATCGGGTTCAGGCTCCGGTTCCACCTCCAGGCTGTCGGGCTGGATGCCATAAAGGACCCGTTTGATTTCCAGCTCGGTCTGGGTCAGAACGCCGAAGTTCTGGACCTCCAGCTCCGGAGAGGCGGCCCGGTAGTAGATGTACCGCAGAGAGAGCACTCCGCTGCCGCACAGCAGCACCAGCCCCATCGACGCCAGCTGAATGCCCGCCGCCATTGCCGCCCACCTCAGTCCCAGTTTCCTGCCGGGGGCAGAGGGGGCGGAGATGATGCGGTCCCGGAATTTCCAGGCCAGCACCGTGGGGAAGACCATCATCAGAATGGGAAAGCCGTTGGCCAGGATATTGCCCACCGCCATTTCGCCGAAGGACTGGGCCACCATCAGCATTTTGGTCAGGGAGAAGATGGTGAGGAAGGCCTTGAAGAGGTGGTAATACACCAGCTGCGCGCCCACCCACATAGAGACCAGCGCGGTACACAGAGGCAGCAGGAGGCGGCCAAGTCTGGGGGATACGCCGCCGCACAGCAGTCCCAGCAGCATGGCCGCAGGCAGGGTAAACAGAAAGGTGAACACCGCCCCCTCCACCGTCAAGGTATGGAAGCAAAAGAGCTTTAGAAACAGCTCCTCGTAGTAGATGACCCCCAGCAGAAAGAGGGAGGGGGCGGCCAGCGCGTGCCACTGCGCCCACAGGGCGGCTCCCCCGGTTTTCTCATGTTCCAGCGCAATCATCTCCTATAAGTGCCTGATGGGCAGGATTTGCACTATTTTACTGGATTGCAGGGCAGTTGTCAACGGGAGATACTTCCGCAAAGCTATACATTAAAGCGAAAAAGTACCGGATGTCGAATTCAATTTTGTGTATGTGCCCCAAGAAAAATTCTTGAAAAAAATGGAGTAATCTGGTATGATAACATTGCTTCATAATTTATTCACAAATCCCCGGTGTGCGGCGGAGGAGAAAGCGAGGAACGGCAGTGTCTCAGCGGAGCGAGAAAGTCCTGGAGGGGCTGAAAAGGGCCTATGCCGCCTACTATGATATAGAAGAGCTTGACGACGGCACCGCGCTCAAGGCGCTGTGCGCCTACCACAACCGGGACAGCCAGTATGTGCTGGTAAAAAAGGCGGAGCTGTGGGCGGCGGAGGAGCATGAATATCTCTACCTGTGGGACGCGGGCCAATTGGACGCCGGCCTGACGGACGCCATCTTTCAGCGCACCCTGGCCGATGGCCTGCCCCGGGTGCGCCCCCACGCCCAGCATATGTACACCTACCTCACCGCTGTGGTACTGTATGACAGCGCCCAGCCAGACGCCCTGGCCCAGCTGAAACGGCTGAAGAAGCGCCGGGAATTTAAGCTATCGCTCCATGGATGGATGGAGTTTCGAATAGCCGCCGTGGACCTGTCCAACGGTGAAATTACCACCAACCGCGCCGGAAAGGCCCTGGGAAAGGATCTGAAGCGGATGGTGGGACGCATCATCTCAGCAAATCAAATCGGAGAGGAGAAAACACAATGAATGCAATGCTAGTTGTCATCGTTGGCATCGCCATCCTAGTCGTGGGATACATTTTCTACGGCGGCTGGCTGGCCAAGCAGTGGGGTGTGGACGACTCCAAGACCACTCCGGCCCATGAGCTGGAGGACGGCATGGACTACGTTCCCGCCAAGGCCCCCGTCCTGATGGGACACCACTTTTCCTCCATCGCCGGCGCCGGCCCTATTAACGGCCCCATTCAGGCGGCTGTGTTCGGCTGGGTCCCCGTAGTGCTGTGGGTCCTGATCGGCGGCATTTTCTTCGGAGCCGTCCATGACTATGGCGCTCTGTTCGCCTCCATTCGCCACAAGGGCCAGTCCCTGGGCGAGGTGGTGGCCGTCAACATCGGCGAACGGGCCAAGAAGCTCTTCCTGGTCTTCTCTTACCTGACCCTGGTGCTGGTGGTGGCTGCCTTCGCCTCCATTGTGGCCGGCACCTTTGAGGCCAAGTATACTGAGGCCGGCGCAGTGGATATGGCTGCCTCTGCCACCAACGCCTCCGTGGCCATGATTTCCATTCTGTTCATCCTGATGGCCATTATCTTCGGCATCCTGGTGTACCGTCGGGGTGCGCCCCTGTCGGTGGCCACTATTGCCGGTGTCATCGGCATCATCATCTGCTTGGTCATCGGCCTGAACTTCCACCCCATCTATCTGTCCAATACCGCTTGGATGTGGATCATCGCGGTCTATATCCTGGTTGCCTCTGTGGCTCCGGTGTGGATTCTGCTCCAGCCCCGTGACTATCTCAGCTCCTTCCTGCTGTACGGCATGATGATTATTGCCGCCGTGGGCGTGATCGGTGCGGGCCTCACCGGTGCGGACGCCGCCCACATGGATATGCCCGCTTTTACCGCCTGGAAGGACCCCATCACCAGTCTGGGCACCATGTTCCCCGCCCTGTTTGTCACCATCGCCTGCGGCGCCATTTCCGGCTTCCACTCCCTGGTGGGCTCCGGTACTACCGCCAAGCAGCTGGACCACGAGCGGGACGCCAAGCCCATCGCCTATGGCGGTATGCTCATTGAGTGTGCCCTGGCCCTGATTTCCTTGGCTGCCGTCTCCTTCATCTGGACGGAGTATAAGGCCGGTGATATCCGTGTTCCCACCCAGGTCTTTGCCACCGGTATCTCCCGGATGGTGGCTTCCATCCCTGGCCTGGAGTCCACTCAGACCACTGTCAGTTCCCTGCTGGTGCTCACCGTCTCCGCCTTCTGTCTTACCTCTCTGGACACCGCGACCCGTCTGGCCCGGTACATGTTCCAGGAGTTCTGGCTCAAGCCCGGCGAGACCTATAAGGATGCCACTGGCGTCAAGGCGACCCTGTGCAACCCCCTGGTCGCCACTGCCATCACCGTGGTGCTGGGTGTGGGCCTTGGCATGACCGGTTACGGCAAGATTTGGCCCCTGTTCGGCGCTGCCAACCAGCTGCTGGCCGCTCTGGCCCTGCTCACCGTCTGCGCCTGGCTGGGCAACATCGGCCGGAACAACAAGATGTTCTACTTCCCGATGGGCTTCATGCTTATTGTCACCCTGACCTCCCTGTTCCAGACCGTCACCGGCCGCGCCAAGATGATTATGGCTGGCGCCGAGGGGGTGGACTGGGGCACCTACGCTCAGGCTATCTTGGGTACCCTGCTCTTCATCTTGGCCATCGTGCTGGCCATCGAGGGCTGCCAGACCATCTTCGGCAAGAAGAAAAAGGCTTAACCCTGTTCCATCCAAACAGAGTCAAAAGCGGGCCCGTTTTCGGGTCCGCTTTCTGATTGCCCGCAGGGCGTTTTTGTGGTATAATGGCCCGGATATCACACAGAGCACCATTCCATTCCGTAATATCACATAATTATTATTCCTATACGTAAATGCCCTCCGGTATCGGGCGGGCGCCTGCGTCAGTTGTGAGTCCCTCAGAGCGGGGAAAAAGTTTCGTTTCAAAGAAAAGAAGACCGGCCCGGCGAGGGCAAAAAATTTGGAGGTAAAGGATATGAAAATCCGCAAGCTCCTGTCTCTGCTCCTGTCCGTCCTGATTGCCCTGGTGGTGCTGACGGGCTCCATCGCCATGCCTCTGCTGTGCCGGTCCTTCTACTACGCCCACATCGGCCCCATGGGGCTGGAGGACTGGGGACTGACCCGGGCGGAGATTGAGACGGCGTACAATGAGATGATGGACTTCTGCCTGGGGAAGCGGGAGGACTTCTCTGCCGGCGTGCTGGCCTTCTCCCAGTCGGGGGCGGACCACTTTGCCGACGTGCGGGGGCTGTTTCTGCTGGATTTGCGGGTTCTGAAAATTTCTGTGATGGCGCTGGGCTTCCTGCTGGGCTGGTGCATGGTGGGGAAGGTGCGCCCCCACCGTTTTCTGGACCGGGGTCCCGGCTTCTGGGCGGCGGCGGGACTGGGCGTCTCCTTCCTGGCGGTGGGCGGGCTGGCCGCCCTGGACTTTGACCGGGCCTTCGTCATCTTTCACAGCATTTTTTTCCCGGGAAAGGATAATTGGATTTTCGACTGGCAGACCGACCCCATCATCCTCTTTTTACCCCAGGACTTTTTCCGCAACTGTGCCCTTTTGATCCTGGGACTGCTGCTGCTCTGGTGTGGAGCACTCATTGCCGCTGACAGCTGGGCGAGAAACGGTGGGAAAAATCGCTGAAATTTGTGCAAACCGCCCATTGCGTCCCGAGGCACTTTTTGGTAGATTAGATTAAATGGGAAGGGAGGGGTTGCCATGTCCGCGCTGATGATTGCGGGTTCGATGCTTGGCGGCGTCTCTGTTTCTATTTTCTGTTGACGATCACGTTCCGTGGTCGTTTTTTTATGGCCGCAGCAAGGGGACACCGGGCCTGCCGCCGAGAGAGAAAGGAGAACGACATGAATCAAAACGAACCCATCCGCGACGCCCGCCAGCTGGGTCTGCCCAAGATGCTGATTCTGGGGCTCCAGCATATGTTCGCCATGTTCGGCGCAACGGTTCTGGTGCCCATCCTGGTCCAGGGCTACGGTCTGCCCCTGTCCATCCAGACAACCCTGTTGTTTGCCGGCCTGGGGACCCTGTTTTTCCATTTTTGCACCAAGTGGAAGGTGCCCGCCTTCCTGGGCTCTTCCTTCGCCTACCTGGGCGGCTTTGCCGCGGTGGCCGAGCTAGACTCGGGTATCTACGCTGGTATGACTGGCGAGGAGAAGCTGCCCTACGCCCTGGGCGGCATTGTGGTGGCTGGTCTGCTCTACCTGATCCTTGCCGCTCTCATCAAGGTAGTGGGGGTCCACAAGGTGATGCGTTTCCTGCCCCCGGTGGTCACCGGTCCCATTATTATTCTGATCGGTCTGTCCCTGGCCCCCAGTGCCATCAACAACGCCTCCACCTGCTGGTGGCTGGCCATTTTGTCCATCGCCGTCATTGTGGCCGCCAACATTTGGGGCAGGGGAATGGTGAAGATCATCCCCATTCTTCTGGGTGTTCTCATCCCTTACGCTGTGGCCCTGGTCACCAATCAGGTGGATTTTTCCAGTGTGACGGCCGCCAATGCTGTGGGCATCCAGCCCTTTGTTCTGGCCAAATTTGACCTGACCTCCATCCTGGTTATGGCCCCCATCGCCATTGCGGCTATGATGGAGCACATCGGCGATATGTCCGCCATCTCCGCCACCGTGGAGGAGAATTTTGTGGAGGACCCCGGCCTGCACCGCACCCTCATCGGCGATGGAGTCGCCACCGCCATTGCCGGTCTCTTTGGCGGTCCCGCCAACACCACCTACGGCGAGAACACCGGCGTGCTGGAGCTGTCCCGGGTCTTTGACCCCAAGGTGGTCCGTCTGGCCGCCCTCTATGCAGTGGTGCTGTCCTTCTCCCCCAAGTTCGCCGCTGTCATCAACTCCATCCCTACCGCCATCATCGGCGGCGTATCCTTCATCCTCTACGGCATGATCTCCGCTATCGGTGTGCGCAATGTGGTGGAGAATCGGGTCGACTTTACCAACTCCCGAAACCTGATTATTGCCGCTGTCATCATGGTCTGCGGCCTGGGCTTCAAGATCTGGGGCTTTAACAACGAGTTCTCCGGCCTCACCTTCCACATCGGCGGCACCGATATCACCCTTACCTCCCTGGCCATCGCCGCCATCGCCGGTATCGCTCTCAATGCCATTCTCCCCGGTAAGGACTATGAGTTTGGCTCCGATGTGACCAAGGGCCGCTCCGGCGATTTTGGCCGCTATTAAGGGGAGCGGATGATTTCCCGGCCCGCAGGGAAAAGCCTGAAAAACCCATATAGTACAGATGAAAAAATCATTAAATAAACGAAAAGCCCCTTGCGCCCCGGGAAAAAATCGGATAGAATAGAGACACCAAACGGGAAACCGTAATTTAGGAGGTTACTGCAATGGATTTGAAGAGCACCTTTGAGACGCTGAAGGACCAGGCCACCGATCTGGCCCAGGCGGGCGTAGCTCAGTCCAAGCGCCTAGCCGAGATTGCCAAGCTGAAAATGGCGAACATGGCCGAGGAGGATGCCATCAAGAAGGCCTACATTGAACTGGGCAAGCTCTACTATGCGGAGCAGGGCGCAACCCCTGACGGTGCCTATGCCTCGGCCTGTGAGCGGATCACCGCCTCCAAGGCCCTGATCGAGACCAACAACGAGCGGATTAACGAGCTGAAGCAGGCCCCCGAGGTGGAGGTCGAGGTGGAAGCAGAGTTGGAGGTCCCCGCCGAGGAAGCTCCGGAGGCTCCCGCTGAGGAGGCCCTGGAGGCTCCCGCTGAGGAGAGCTTTGAGGTGACCGTGGAGGAAGAGAAGCAGGACTGAGAGAATATTTCTGGAGACTGTCCAATGGGCAGTCTTTTTTTGTGCATGGAAGGGGGCGATTTAGGACAAGCTGGACCGGGAGGGAGCGCTGATGGAACAAATTCAATATTACCGTCTGCCCCAGGACGTGGTGGGCCACGATGCCGCGCTGCTGTCCTACTGGGACCGGATGCCCGCCAAGGCCCGGCTGCGGTTGTTGGAGAGCCCAATTACCGTTTCGACCCTGGGGGAGCTGAAAATGCTGGCGGAGTCCCTGGGTCGGGAATAGCTTGCGGTTTTAGTCAAAAGGTGGTACCATAGGGAAAAATAATAAGGAGCGTGGAATGATGCTGTTTTTATGGTACCCCAAATGTTCGACCTGCCAGAGGGCCAAAAAATTCCTGGACAGCCGGGGGGTGTCCTGTCAGGTGCGGCACATCAAGGAGGAAAATCCCTCCGCCAACGAACTGCGCAGCTGGTGGAAGGCCAGCGGTCTGCCGCTGAAAAAGTTTTTCAACACCTCGGGGATGCTCTACCGGGAGCTGGGCCTGAAAGACAAGCTGGCCGCTATGAATGAGGAGGAGCAGCTGGAGCTGCTGGCCTCCGATGGAATGCTGGTCAAGCGGCCTCTGCTGGTGGGGGAGGACTTTGTACTGGCGGGTTTTCGCCAGGTGGAATGGGAGGACAAGCTGTAATTTTTTCCAACTCTGCACAGTTGGCCCAGGGGGAATTTACCACCCCGGCAGTTTCAAGGTGAGAAGCGGAGACGCTGGAAATGGTGGGATTCCTCCCCAGGGTTGAATCGGGATTTCTCCGGCCATAATGAGAGGGCGGGCGGCGTTACGCTGTGCCGCCCGATCTTTTTTGTGGTTCGGGGGTGAAACAATGGATCAAGAAACAAAAAAGGGGCCAGGAGTGCTGGGGCTGGCCGCTGTAGGGGCGGTGATCTTTGGTGTCGCCCTGCTGACCAGCGGACGTATCCGGGCCCCGTCAGTGGCAGCTATGGCCCCGGCGGCGGTCCAGCAACAGCCAGCGGCGGCGAGGAGCGTCATTCCGCTGGGCAAGGCGGTGGGCATCAAGCTGTTCTCCGACGGCGTGCTGGTGGTGGGCCTGTCGCCGGTGGAGACGGAAGGCGGCGCCTCCTATCCTGGCCGGGACTGCGGCCTGAAGGCGGGGGACGTTATCACCCACATCAATGGCGGCGAGGTGGATACCATTGAGGAGGTCCAGGCGCTGGTGAAGGAGTGTGAGGACGAGCCTCTCACCATTCAGGCGATGCGGGGCCAGCGACAGCTCCAGCTGACGGCGGCAGCAGTGGAGAACAGCCAGGGTGTCTATCAGCTGGGTGTGTGGCTGCGGGACTCCATGGCGGGCATAGGCACCATGACCTTCTACGACCCGGAGAGCGGTGTGTTTGGCGCGCTGGGCCACGGGATCAACGACGTGGACACCTCCATGCTCATGCCGCTGGAGTCGGGCAGCATTATGCCGGCCAGCGTCACAGAGGTGAAAAAGGGGGCCGGCGGTTCCCCTGGGGAGCTCCACGGACAGTTTGATTTGACCCGGGACCTGGGGACCCTGTATGCTAATACCAATCTGGGAATTTTCGGGCAGATGCCCAGGGAAACCGTGAGCAGTCAGGCCGAGCCAGTGGAGGTGGCCAGCCGGGACCAGGTGGAAATTGGTCCGGCGACCATTCTGTCCAACATCCGGGGGGACGAGGTGGAGGAGTTTGACGTAGAAATCACCCACCTGTACCCCGAGGGCGACGGTACCCGCAGTATGATGGTAGAGGTCAGAGACCCGGAGCTGCTGTCTGCTACCGGCGGGATTGTCCAGGGAATGTCGGGGAGCCCGCTGCTCCAGAACGGACGCCTGGTGGGAGCGGTGACCCATGTGCTGGTCAATGATCCCACCAAGGGCTACGCCATTTTAGCAGAGAACATGCTGAAGCAGGCAGTGGGAGAACATCCGCTGACGAAGTAACAAACGCAGTACGGGTTCACGGAGAGTCTGGACCCGTACTGCATTTATTTGTGCCGCCGGCCGGCAAAAGAAATCCTGCGGACTCAGGGAGAGACCTGTGTCCGCAGGATTTTTTGCATTTTAGGGGCAAAAATGCACAGGAAGTATAGAATCTGTGCA
>NZ_QWKI01000158.1 GCF_009911645.1 Pseudoflavonifractor sp. 60 | reverse complement strand
CGTTTCCTCTGCTGAGGCTATGGTCATAATTTCTCATTTCCACACGCTGCTCAAACGCTTATGAATACAGCTTCTAAAACAGGGTACAGTTTCTCTTGAGCAAATTCATTTTCCAAATGCTGACATACGGCAGAAGATGGTAGAAGCTATTGTTTCGTTTGATGCTCAACAGCTTACGGAGATGATCTGGAAAACGATTCCTGATTTTAGTGAATTTTTAGAGAAGTGTTTTTACTCAGCAAAAGATGGAATCAGAGAACAAACAAAAATGGTATGCCTTTCAGAGAGTATCAAATCTCCATTAATGTGGGCACATTACGCGGATAACAATAAAGGCTTCGCTTTAGGATATGATTTCACGAACAATGATATAACCATTTGCTCGAATTGCCCTAACCGCAACTGCAATAACATTATATCAGCCTCGATTTACCCAATAATATATTCAGACAAACGGTTTAACGCAACCAGGTATGGGCAATGGCTTGTTGAACAGCTTGTAAATTCCAGGTTTGGGTTTCCAACTAATCCTTGCTATGATGATCAGTTTTTATTTATAAAAGCGGCTCTATATAAATCGAAAGATTGGGCATATGAAAACGAATGGAGAATTATATGTTCAACAGCAAATCCGGCGTTGGAGGGCAGGGATCGTTATCCAATCCCCAAACGGCCAATGGCAATTTATTTGGGATGTCTAATTCCAGAAGTTTATCGAAAGATACTGATACATATGGCAGACGAAAAAGGGATACCAAAATATCAAATGTGTGTTAAAAATTATTCTGAAAAATATGAATTAGACTTTGACCCGATTTGATAAGATAACTTAGTTTACATTCTAATTGATCACAATACTGTAAATAGAAGTCCCAGACCGCAAATATCTTTTAGTGGTCTGGGATTTTTACTATGTTAGAAAAAATTTGTGTCTTGGGCTTGACATTTGGGTGGCGTAAATCATGGAAGCGCACATCAGGCGGACCAATGGAGGCAACAACTTTTTTGAAGTGATTGCTCACAGTGCGGTGCTTGATGTGATACCCCAGGCGGTCAGTAAAAATGAGGTTGCGGTCATTGTGCCAGAGGGAACCGGCTGCAAGCTGCCATTCTGCCTGTCTCCGCTTCTGCTCCTGAAGAATACGGACGATACTGGGAGCAATAGAGGCGGTACGCTCCTTCCCAATCTTCGTCTCATCCAAATAGTGATAACCGGGGGCGTCGTGGGCCTTCTGGATTTGCCGGTGTACGGATATCGTTCCCTCTTGCATGTTCAGATCATCCCACTGGACGGCGACAAGTTCCGATTGCCTCATACCGGAGAACAAGGCCACAATAAAGAATAATTCAAATTCGTCCCCCTTGATGGCATCCAGGAACCGCCTCACATCATCGTCCATGATAGGCTTAATGTCTGGCTTCTTCACCTTTGGGAGCGGGACATGATCGGCGGGGTTGGCTGCTATGATACCACTTGCAACGGCCTGTTCAAGGCTTTTGTGGAGGATACCGTGAATCACCTGGACGCTTTTGGAGGAAAGCGGCTTGTGATCTTTATCTCCGGCCTGGAGTTTATTGTAAAACTTCTTAATCTGTAAATTAGTCAACTCCGACAACTGCGAAGCGCCGATATAAGGTTTTATCCTTGCGTTGATCTTTGACTTGTATCCAGAGAGGGACAGCGGTTTTAAGAACCTATCCGTAAATAGCTAAAGGAGCACAGAGGAAAGACTTGTACCAGTGAAGTGGAATAAAGCCCCCGATAAACAATGAACGCGCAAGAATTTGCGCCAGACAATAGCAGCGCAAGAAAACTGAACAAGGGCCAAATAATTGGCGGCTTTCTTTTCATAACGGACCAACAATTTATGAAAACGGTTGAAAAAAGAGTGTGTGACCTCAACGACCCAACGGCGGGCCCGGAAGTCCGGGTTACATTCCAGTTCCTTCTTTTCCTCGCCGCGGGGACGAATATGGGGCGTATAGCCACGTGACTGCACCTTTTTACCGCTGCCAGTATAGCCAGCATCCAAACACAGATTTTGCGGGTGTTCTTCATCCACTTCTGGGCGCAGCACCACAATATGATCCAAGGTATCTTCCAACAGTTTGACATCGTGTGTATTGGCTCCGGAAAGAACAACTGCCAGAGGAAAGCCGTTTTCATCCATCAGTACACTGCGTTTTGTCCCCATTTTTTCCTCGATCCGTTGGATTCTTTCCAACGGCTTCCAGGGCCAGCGGCGCTTTCACCATGCAGCCGTCCAGACTTTGCCATTCCCAATCCTTCCCTTCCAGCTCATCATATTTTTCCAGACCTTTGAACCATATTCTTTCAAAAAATCCTGCCGCTGCCCATTCTTGAAAATATTGGTGGATGCTGCTGGCTGCTCCGTATTCTTTGGGCTCTGCTTTCCATTGGCAGCCCGTTCGTAAAACATAGAATATTCCCTCTAATACCCGTCGTTTGGACAATGGTTTTCTTCCGCCGCCGGATTTTCGCTTATATGTTTTGCCCTCTGCTCGCTGTCGTTCTGGTATCTCATCCTTTACGGCCTCCCAGAACACATCTGATATTCTCCATGACTTGTAGCTCTTTTTCTCCATTTTTCCCTCCGCCTTTGGTGGACATTATTCCTCATTTGTTTATTTGAGGATAGGCTCTTAGTTTTCTTACCCCCCCCGCCGAAAAACTACAAAATTTCTTCGGCGTTTTCTTACAATTTCAAATTGGCGTTGACAGCCTCCCTCAACGCCGGTTTCACCGCCGGGACGCCCTGGATCACTCCGCCTGACAACTTCAAGACCATCAATGCGGAGGCAGAGGCTTTGGAGCCAGATTCTATCCTGAACTACTACAAGGCGCTGATCCACCTGCGGAAAGAATATCCGGTCATCTCGGAGGGCACAATCGAAATTTTGTGCGGCCACACCGATGTATTCGCTTACTGGCGTTCTCTGAACCGCGATCAGCTGCTGGTGTATAATAATCTGACCGGCAGTGAAGTGGTCCTGGAGGAGATCATCTGGACGGACCGCTCCAATCGGGTGATTGGAAGCTACCCCGATGTTATGGTCAAAGACGGGTATTTAGTACTGCGGCCCTATGAAAGCATTGCCTGGAACGATGGTGAAAAATACTAGGGCTGCCCTTCTGTAAAAGACTATTCCAGTATTCGTTTTCAAGGTAATTGAGCACGTGTCTGCTCCTGTCCCCAGAGAAAAGCTCCGAAGGAGAACCGGGGCTATGATTCCAACTGGTGCTCCTGTTTCCAGCTTGTCCACTGCCTGTGATCCATCAGAAGCTTCCAGGCTCCCCGATAGTCCAGGCCAAAGTGATTCAGACAGCCCATCAGGTTGGAGCATATCACGCCAAAGGGATGGCTGGCCCCAAGGCAGCAATCATTTGTCAGGTGCAGCTGGCTGCCCTCGTAGTCGTCTTTTGCGTCCTGGGTTGTACGGAATTTGTCCAGCAGCGCCGCCCAGACCCTCTCCAGCCGGAGGTCTTGGAGGCCTTTTGTAACCCAGATGGCGTAGATTAGAGTACTATACTCTGTCCGCTTATGGTTTTTCTCGGCGGACAGGTAGTCCAGGAAGTAGTCCAGTACCTCCTCTCGGCGATTGAGCTTGCTCAGACAGGTGAACAGGGAGTTACGGTCGTTCCGGTCCAGGTCCTCCCGGTACAACTGGTCGTTCAGCAGTCTGGCATGGATCTCCGGGTAGTCCTTCAAAGCGGAGAAGATGTGGCACGCGTCCCTGAAGGACTGGCCCCGCAGAGAGGACATCTTCTCCAGCACTTGGGGCCACCAGGTCTCTTTGGCCTTCCAGCCGCCCTCATAGCAGATAACGGAGATCGCCTCCGGGTAAGCCCCAAAACCCCACAGAACACCGATCTGCTCCACCATGCCGGGCACATGGAAATGGCATAGCATCTTGATAAGGACCATGCGCAGCCTGGGGTCCTGCTCTGTGTCGCAGGCCTTCTTGTAATAGGTCTTCTGCTTGGCGGGCAGCTCCTGGAATTTGTAGCAGCTCTCCACAATCTCAACACGGATCTGCACATCCTCTGTCCGTTCATATAGCTCCATCAGCTCCTGAGGCTTTCCGTCCAGGTATAGGCCGAAGTACATCTCCTCATCATCATAACCGGCAATCACCTCACGGGTCCAGCGCTCGTACCAGGCCAGAAAGTCCGGCTCCCCCATGAGGGCAGGCGGTCCGCCTTGGTCCTCGTCATAGTAGATCACCCGCCCCCGGTCAGGCCCGTCAAGAATCAGTCCAGTCATCAGGGTACAGCCCTGGGTCCCCAGAGGCAAAACCGCTCCAGGGGAGTAGTCAGGGAGCTGGCAGGGCTCCGACGCCCCCAGGGAGTACAGGCCGTAAAAGGGTCCCGCCCCGCCATTCCCTATCCACAGCAGAAAATTTCGATAGCCCTCCGGCAGAGAGATGCCGAAGCGCGCCTCAAAAGCAGCGACTGTCTCCTCTGAGGCGGGCGGAGCCAGATGATATTTGTGACAATCAGCGCCGAAGCGGAAAAAATCTGAGTCCGTTTCTCTGGCGCGCTGAATCTGCTTGCATAGTTTACCGACCCAAGCAGGCTGTTTGCCTTTTGCCATAACGGGTCCTCTCCTCTCATCGTTCTTACAATACATATCGTCCCAAAATGCTGAAAAGGAAAGCACATTTCTCTGTCCGCTGAAATCACAAAAAAACAAATTTCTTGGAGCTTGGAATCTAAAAAGCAAGTAAAGGAGATATGGGACGTTCATTTTATCAGCTCATCCGCAATCCGCATAATTTCAGGAGCCAGTTTTTCCCGCCGCTTGTTTGTAATGTGGACATACAGCGGGTAGGCCACACAGATGCCAATGATTCCCACAATGCCAATGATGATACCGGGGACAAACAGTGTGTCGTCCCACACCATCGTGCAGCACATTCCAACGCCCAGCACCAACGTACTGATAATTCCCACAATCAATGCGGCAATCAATCCGGGCCTTGTCACACTTTGATCCAGACGGCGGAGCCGCTCCAGCTTGTCCTCCTCCCGGGTGGGCGGGGAATATTTGTCACGGATGCGTTTGACTTCTTCCTGTTGAGCGGCAGAGTATGTGTAGGTAAACACTTTACTTTTTTCCTCCATAACAATTCACTCCCTTGAATGATTGGCCAGTTTTTTTATTTCTTTAGTGGATGTTGCAAGCATATACGCCGCCATTCCCAGTACAATGACGCAAACGCCGCCGCCTGTGGCTCCCGTCATAGCTTTACGGAAAAACGGGGTGTCGTCGTTGCCAAATTGGGCCAACATAGCGGTTTCCAGGGAGAGGATAGACACCATCGCCGCCGCCAGACTGATTACCTTGGCTGCGGAGAGGATGGGGTTTCTGTACCTCCGGAATTTTACCACGCTGACAGCTGCGGAGATAACAGCATAAAAGGAGTATGCAGCCATAACGTAAATCAGCGTTCCTGGATATTCATATCCTTGGTTTTGATGCACCATAAACGCAACGATTACTGCAAGAGCGATATTCATCAGCAGCAGAACACCCCCGCATAGGCGGTACCGGCGCAACTCCATCATTGGGGTCGCTTTTCGTCTGCTATAGAGCAGAGAAAACCGCATGACAGCCAGCAGAGCGTAATAGACGGCCAAAGAAACAAACCACCATGACCGATAGCCATTTTTAACACAATATAGAGCAGATTAACAGAAAAGCCTGCATAGAGGGACAGCTCTGTGCGAAATCCCACATCCTCCAGCAGCCGTTCGCCCAGCGGATGCTCTTTGATCCCCTGCCGGATGAGGCGCACCACGCGGAACACTCCTGTCAGAGCGACGATCAGCCCATAGGCTGACGCGGCATAAGCGAGATAGGCCAGCGGCCCATCCACATCGTTAAGCAACACATAACCCACCAGCAAAAAGGCAGGAACTGCAATCAAAACAGTTTGGAGGGCTGGCAGTATGCACAGCTTCCCCAGGGCTGACCTAATCCGTTCCATGCTCTGCTCTCCTGATTTTCACAATAAACTGGCTGCCTCTGCCCACCTCGCTGCTGACAGATATGTCCCCCTCCACAATGTCCACCACGCGCTTGACCAGGGCCAGCCCCAGTCCGTTCCCCTGCGCGGCATGAGAGGTATCACCTTGGTAGAATTTTTCAAAGATACGCGCCCCGACCTGGGGGCTGATACCGCAGCCAGTGTCGCTGACCTCCACGACGGCATAGCTCGGCTCTGTCCATAGCCGGACAGAAACACAGCCGCCCCTGGGAGTAAATTTCAAGGCATTGGAAAACAGGTTGTTCCACACCAGAGAAAGAAGCTCCACATCTGACTTGATTTGAATTTCTTCTGCAAGCTCGGTATGAATGGTGATGTCCTTTTCCTCCCAAATATCCTCAAAGGCCAGCAGACATTCGCAGAGTTGCTCTCCCAAATCAAGGGTTTTGTTCTCCGGAAAAATCTGCTGATTTTCCAGCTTGTTGAGTCTCAAAATGTTGGTGATCAGATTTGCCAAACGGCGGGAGGCATCTGTAACGGCTTTTGCGTACTCTATCCGGCGTTCCTCTGGCAAGTCCGGCTGCTGGAGCAGGGCGCCATAGTTCTGAATAACAGCCAGGGGCGTTTTCAGCTCGTGGGACACATTGGAGATAAAATCTGTCCGCAAGGTCTCAATACCAGACAGTTCCTCCGCCATTTGATTGAAAGAGCGGATAATGGTATTCAGGCCATCCTGCCGATCTACACTGAAAACCGGCCGGATGCGGACGGAAAAATCTCCCTGGGTAATCTTCCTGGCAGCTTGTGCAATGCGCCGCACGGGCCTTGTTACCAGAAACCACCGCCGCACGCCGTCTAAAACCGTGCAGAGCAGGCTAATGAGTATCACATTTCCAACGGTCAGCTTAGCCGCTGTTTCAATCATCTCTTGGGTCAGCGCCGTTCCCATCTCTTCCTGCAAAATTTCCAGAAAGAGTATCATACAGCAGGAGACAACAAAGGCAATCAGCAGAAAAAAAACAAGATATTTCCATAGAGCAGCCAGCCAGCGGGATATCCGCTTCATTTCAGCACCGCCTTATAGCCCAGCCCCCGCACGGTGAGGATCTCAAAATCCTCACAGGCGGAGAGCTTATCCCGGAGCTTTGTCATATACACATCCACGGCTCTGGGGGCGGTAGAGGTATCCACATCCCAGAATTCATCCATCAGCTGTGTGCGAGTAAACGCCTTTTTGGGGTAGGACAGCAGCTTGTAGAGGATGTTAAACTCCCGGTGAGTCAGGGGGATGTCCTCTCCATCCAAACAGACTATGCGCTCGTCGGCGTCCAGCACCAGCCTGCCGATCTCCAACCGGTGGCTGCTGGCGATCTTGGCCCGCCGCAAAAGCGCCCCAATGCGAAGAAACAGTTCATCCAGGTCGATGGGCTTGACCATGTAATCGTCAATGCCTACCCGGTAGCCCCGCTGCTTGGAGGCAAAATCGTCCCGGGCTGTCATAAAGAGGATGGGGATATTTTCGTCCAATTCCCGCACCGTTTGGGCAAACTCAAAGCCGTCAATGCCAGGCATCATAATATCAGACACAATCAGATCAAAGGTTCCGCTGTATAAGGTATCATAGGCGTCGCTTGCGTTCACACAGCCGGACGTCTCATAGCCGCTCTGATTGAGAAAGGTACATACCGCGCGGTTCAACGCCTGATCGTCCTCCACAACTAATAGCTTGAACATAGGCAATCCCCCGTAAATCTTTTTCGCCAGCATACCACAGAAATGTTAAAGTTTTGTTTCTGTTTTTGCTCAGTTACAAGTTTTCTTAAAAATTTGACCTGTGCCGCATCCCAGCACAGGTCAAGTTATGGACGGTTACTGCTTCCCGATGTTTTTGGCGGCTTTGACGTGCGCTTTTTGCTTTGGGGTGCGCTTCTCCTTGGCCTGTTCCTCACGGGCGGCCCGTTCATCCGCCAGCCGCGTCTTGGCCTCTTCCGCCGTTTCTCCCTCGTGGGTCAGGAACTGGCTGACAAACGCGTCCTCAACCCGTTTGTATGCCCCAACAACAGTGCTTTCGATTGTTTGATACCCGCCGACCACACCGTCTTCAATTTTCTGAAAGCCGTTGGTGACACTCTCCGCAATTTCTTCGTTTACCTTTTTGAAATCGGGCATTTTCAGTTCCCTCCATATTTCTTGTGTACGACTGCGGTAACAGCCGCAAAAAAGCCAACAACAGCGGCAATTGCCGCGGGGATGATGAACTTCTTCATACTTTTCACCTCATTTCAAGTCTTTGCAGATTGGAATCAGGCAAATCAGCAGGACGATGCCAAGGATACCAACGATAATGCCAGGAACCATCATGTTCCAGATCATGGTCATGCACATCCCGACCCCGAAAACCACGGCTGCCAAAATGCCAAAGAAAGTAGTGGCAATCGCTTTGCCGCTGAACACAATGGCGGGCTTGCCGTCCATCTTACGGCGCACCAGGAGCATAACACACAGCACCGCCAGCCCAACAGCGCCTATCATAGTGCCCTGGAACATAGCCCCCCACTCCGGCAGGAGCACCATGCACATCCCCAGCGCAAAGAGGATACCGCCCACGGTACTCATAAGCAGGGTCACAAAGTCCTTTTTCTTCATGTTGAGAAACCCCCAAAATTCAATTTCAAGTGGTGCTGCACTTGTTGTCTGTATCATACAGCTGGATTGTTTTTGCAATGTTTATTAAATGTTTAAAAAATATTAAAAAAAACGAAAGCGGTATCCCAGCGACTTGACAGACGAACAGTGAGAAGAGATCGCACCGCTATATACAGGGGATGCGCAACTGCATATGGAGCAAACGGGAATTGATGGAGGGAAAATAGAAAGCGGCACATCGCAGTGGATGTGCCGGGCTGCCTGTTGTCTATTGTGGTTCATGCTGCCAACATTCATGACACAAAAGGCGGGATATCTACTGCTAAACAAGCATATAAGCGGCATCCGTCTATTCAGAAGTTCTGCGCGGATACTGGATATCGGGGCGCTTTCGTCTCTGATAGGAAGGAGCAGTTTGACGTTGATATTTCAGAGAAATCAAGCTGCACCAATGGGGAATACTCCCTTGGCGCTGAGCGGCTGAACGCACCCTCTCCTGGCGCAATCATTCCAGACGCCTCAGTAAAGATTATGAGATTTCCATCTCGTCTGCGGAAGCCGTGGTCAAAATTTCCATACCTTGCTCAAACGGTTATGAATATTGCTTCTAAACTTTACAGTGATGATAAAATACTCTTTACCGATTCATTTTTGCCAAATCAGACAATGCTTTAAACTTGGAGGCAATATAGTCACAGCTTCTTCGGGTATGCGGCAGCAAGCAGGAGCTGCAATCCTTTGTGCCATCTGGAAGCCAAGTGCAGCTGCCGCCGCAGGCTGATCCCAAAGTATACAATGGACAATAACAAAATAAGCAATTAAAATCCTCGGGCTGATCCGTTTCGTGGCAGGGGAAAAACTCACAATCCTGATGCTGAAAGAACGGATACCGATTTGCTTTATTTGTCATATTTGATACCTCTTTAATCCGTGCAGAACATGGGGCGCGCTTCGTCGAAGAGGTCCACCATACCGCAGTAATTCAGCACCTCATACTTCCACAGCCAGTTCTTCTGTTCCTCACTGAGCTCAGATTTCTTCAAATACTGGCCGTCCGCCGTAACGAAGCCCACCGGCGTAACAGCGGGCAGTACCTCATACAGCTGGGACAAAAACTCCATGTACCCGGTGAGGGGCAGGCCGGCGGTCTGGGCGGTGAGAACCCCCAGGAAATTAGGGCTGACCACCACGTCCTGCTCCTCCTCAATGTCGTAGTTGGCCCAGAGGAAGAAGGGGACAGCGTACTGCTGCATGACCTCCTCCGTGGTGCGCTCCGACAGCTTCTTGCCATACAGCTCCTCATAGAAGGCGTTGGTCAGCGGCGGCTGATGGTCACCGAAGAACACCACCAGGGTGGGCTCCTCACACTGGCTGTAGTAGGTGATTAGCTCCTCCAGGGCCAGGTCGCTCTCCCGCATCAGGTCCAGGAACTGCTCCGCCGTCCGGTCCGCCGCCTTCAAGTGGGCGGGCAGCTGAATGGTCCGGGGCAGATTGTTCCAGCCCTGGGCGTAGCCGCTGTGGTTCTGCATGGTGACGTTGAAGAAAAAGCTGGCATCCTCCGTTTCGGTGGATTTGTAAATCATCTCGTAGTCCGATTTGTCGGAAATATAATTTCGGATCAGGTAGGGGCTGGGCACGTCCTCCTCATACATCTGCTGGTCAAAATCCAGATACTGGTAGGCCAGGACCCGATTCCAGCCCGAGGACTTGTAGGGATGGAAGGCGGTAGTGGAATAGCCTTGGCTGCCCGCCAGGGCAGCCAAGGAGGGCATACCCTCCTCTACGTAGAGCTGATAGGCCACAGTGTGGGGCGGCTGAAACAGGCTGGTAAAGCCGGTGAGGTACTCAAACTCAATGGTAGCCGTGCCGCCGCCAGTGACCGAGGAATACATCCAGCCCTTGATGGTGTTCTCCTTCAGAGAGTGGAGGAAGGGAGTGGGGTCCTCCGAGGCGTCCAGCGTATCGAAAATGGTCAGGTCGCCAAAAGACTCATTCATAATAACCACAATATTCACTGGCCTTTTGTCTGGGTCCGCCGGGACGCCGGGGTAGTCCTCCATCAGCTTCAGCACCGTCTCCCTGGAGTAGTCCTCCGGCTTATCCACCGAGGAGTACCGCAGTGCAATGGAGAAGTTCAGCAGAAAGCCGTTGCGTTGAGTCACCCACTGCTGGGTGTAGATGTCCAGGGCGGGGAGCATTCCAGTGCAGAAGAAGGCGTAGCAGTAGCAGATCATACCGCCCCACAGAGCCAGTCCGGCCAGAGCGGGGATTTTGGATCGCTTCTTCTGGGGAACGCAGTAGAAAACTAAAAACAGGTAGGCCACCAGCAAAATGGCCGCCTGGGTGATGTACTCGTCTGCTGAGTAGTCAAAGCCCCTCGCCACATTGGCGGCGGTGCGCCAGCCGGTGATATCCGCAGGAAACAGAATGCGCCCCCGGAAGCGGAGCACATAGTGGTTCACCAGCCCGAAGAGGAAACACAGCGTGGTCCCCAGGGCTGCGGCCCGGCGGTTCCGGCCCAGAACCAGCCGCAGAGCGACAAAAATGCTGTAATAAAATATCATGTTCATCAGTACCTGCCAGGGGGCCAGGTCATCAAACACATCGTTTTCGTTTAAAATCTCCACCATCCACAGGCATACCCAGGGCCCCAGCAGAAAAACCAGGCGGGAGGCCCACTTACTCGGGCACTCCTCCAAGTCCCGTACCAGGCGGCGGGACATATCACAGGTAAACATTCTCATATCGCTCCTCCAAAAGGCAGACAGTCAATGTCTAGCATAATGATTTATCGAAAAAAAGCAAGGGGATTTGGATATCTTTTAAAAAAATTTAAGAACAACCCTTTGATAGAAAGACGCAAAAAGGGACCGAGGGTTTCATCTCCGAAGAAATTCATGTTTATTCACTTTTGAATGAATATTCATTCGTTCCAGTGCGCTGCTTTTTCATTTCATACACTGGATTTGAAGGGTGTTTTTTCCTTTATCCACTAATATTGTACCCTTTTCACACAAAATCCTCCGCTAGCTTCGGCATTTTTGAATATTTATCTATTGACTATGAATAGCGATAGGTGTATACTTTTTCATAGAGTCCGGCTTGCCGGGGCTTTTATCCTGCATTTGAAAAGGAGATTTTTAAAATGAAGAAGATTCTTGCCTTGACGATGGCTGCGGCCATGTCCCTGACCCTGTTCGCCTGCGGCGGCGGGAATAACAACAACAGCGGCGGCGCCAGCTCCAAAAATGACGCCTTCTCTACCAATCAGAGCGCCGTATCCAGCAGCGCTCAGGACGGCGACTCCAGCAAGTATGGCAGCTTCACCACTGTGGAGCCCGGCAAGCTGCATATGTCCACCAACGCCGCCTTCCCTCCCTATGAGATGACCACCGACGCCGGCGGCTTCGAGGGCATCGACGTGGAGGTGGCCGCCGCCATCGCCGACAAGCTGGGCCTGGAGCTGGTGGTGGACGACATGGGCTTTGACGCCGCCCTCACCGCCGTCCAGACCGGTCAGAGCGATATCGCAATGGCTGGCATCACCGTCAACGAGGACCGCCTGCTGGTGATGGACTTCTCCAACAGCTACGCCACCGGCGTGCAGGTGGTCATTGTGAAGGAGGACTCCCCCATCCAGACGGTGGATGATCTGGCCAGCGCCAACATGATTGGAACCCAGAGGGCCACCACCGGTTACATCTACTGCTCCGACACCCCGGAGAACGGCGGCTACGGCGAGGACCATGTGATCGCCTATGAGACCGGCGCTCTGGCCGTGATGGCACTGGTCAACGGCCAGGTGGACGCGGTGGTCATCGACAACGAGCCCGCCAAGGCCTATGTGGCCGCCAACGAGGGGCTGAAGATCCTGGACACCGAGTTCGCCGTGGAGGATTACGCCATTGGCTTTGCTAAGGGCAACACCGATCTGCTCAACGCCGTAAATACCGCGATGGCCGAGCTGATAGACGAGGGTATCTTCCAGCAGATTGTGGATAAGTACATCACCGCCGAGTAAAACGGTTGAAGGAAGGGACAGCCGGCAGGCTGTCCCTCTTTTCAAAAAAGAGAGAGGAGCTTCCTATGACCATTGATATCCCACTCATCGCCTGGCTGGAACGTATGGGGCCCCGGCTGAGCAATGCCTTTCTGGAGGGCGGACGCTGGAAGCTCTACCTCCAGGGCCTGGGCGTGACCCTGGAGCTGACCGTGGTGGCCTTGATTTTCGGCGTGCTGCTGGGACTGGTGGTAGCCATGATCCGCACCGCCCACGACCAGCAGCGGCTGGGACACCGCAATATCATCCTGGGCGTGATGAATGCGCTGTGCAACGTCTACACCACTGTCATCCGAGGCACTCCCATGCTGGTGCAGCTGTACATCTGGACCTTTGTCATCTTCCCCTCCCAGCGCAATAAGGTGCTGGTGGGCTTCATCGGCCTGGGGGTCAACTCCGGGGCCTATGTGGCGGAGATCATCCGGGGCGGCCTGATGAGCGTGGACCAGGGCCAGACGGAGGCGGGCCGGTCCCTGGGGCTGAACTACTTCGACACTATGCGCTTTATCGTCATTCCCCAGGCCTTTAAAAACATCCTGCCCTCCCTGGGCAACGAGTTCATAACCCTGTTCAAGGACACCTCTCTGGTCCAGGCCATCGGCGGCGCGGAGATGCTGTACTACGCCAGCACCATCGGCGGCAGGACCTTCGACTATATGCCTCCCCTCATCGGCATCGCCATGATGTACTTAGCCATTGTTATTATCTTCACCTGGCTCCAGGGCCGGTTGGAAAGGAGGCTGCGGGAAAGTGATCGACGTTAAAAACCTGTCCAAATCCTTCGGCAGTCACCTGGTGCTGGACAACATCTCGGAGCACATCAGCCCCGGAGAGAAGGTGGTGGTCATCGGCCCCTCCGGCTCCGGCAAGTCCACCTTCCTGCGCTGTCTCAACCTGCTGGAGACCCCCACCAAGGGGACCATCACCTTTGAGGGCACCGCCATCACCGACCCCAAGGTGAAGATCGACAAGATCCGCCAGCAGATGGGGATGGTCTTCCAGCACTTCAATCTCTTCCCCAACATGACCATTCGGAAAAACATCACCCTGGCCCCGGTGCGCACCGGCCTGATGAGCCAGAAGGAGGCCGACGACACAGCGGTCTCTCTGCTCCAGCGGGTTGGGCTGGAGGACAAGGCGGAGGCCTACCCGAACCAGCTGTCCGGCGGCCAGAAGCAGCGCATTGCCATTGTCCGGGCCCTGGCTATGAAGCCCAAGGTGATGCTCTTTGACGAACCCACCTCCGCCCTGGACCCGGAGATGGTGGGCGAGGTTCTGGACGTAATGAAAGAACTGGCCCTGGAGGGCATGACCATGGTGGTGGTCACCCACGAGATGGGCTTTGCCCGGGAGGTAGGCAGCCGGGTCCTGTTTATGGACGGCGGACACATCCTGGAGCAGAACAGCCCCAAGGAGTTCTTCGACAATCCTCAGAATCCCCGGACCCAGTTGTTTTTGTCTAAAGTTTTGTAAGGAACGGACAGCTGCATAACTCTGCCCCGCAGAATGATATGGTCCCTCACCGCATATCACTCACTGAGGTGGTATGCGGTGGTTTTGTTATCCCGAATGGCGGACGCACTTTGGTATCCCTGGCTGCTGGGCCTGTTTCTGGTGGTGGGACTGATCTATTCCTTTGGCTCCGGCTTTTTTCAGCTGTTTGAAATTCCTCTGTGGTGGCATACTACGGTGGGAAGTCTTCTCCACCGGCAGCGCAATCAGGAAAAGGGTCTGTCCCCTTTCCAGGCGCTGGCCACCGCTCTGGCCTCCACCATGGGCACCGGGTCCATTGCCGGGGTGGCCGCCGCCCTGACTCTGGGGGGACCGGGAGCCGTATTCTGGATGTGGGTATCCGCCTTTCTGGGGATGATGACGGGCTGCGGAGAAAAACTGCTGGCCGTAAAATATCAGCGTCTCACTCCAGAGGGCCTGCGGGGTGGGCCCATGTACTATCTGCGGGACGGCCTCCACGCCCCTCTACTGGCCGCCTGCTTCTGTCTTGCCTGCCTCCCCGCAACTCTGGCAGGTGGAAATCTGGTCCAGTCCTCCTCCATCTCCTCCAGCCTGGAGGCGGCCTTCGGTCTGCCCAGACTTCCTGTAGGCATTGTCACCGCCCTGCTGGCCGGACTGGCAATGGCGGGTGGTCTGGGGCGGGTTGCGGCGGTGTCCTCCGCTCTGGTACCCATAATGGCGGTACTCTATCTGGGCAGCGGCGGGCTGGTGCTGCTGGTCCACCGGGAGAAGCTCCCCGGCGCACTGGCCCTGATCTGCTCCTGCGCCCTCTCCCCCTCTGCCGCGCTGGGGGGAGGCGCCGGCTGGACGGTAGCTGCCGCTGTGCGCTATGGAGTGGCCCGGGGGGTATTTACCAATGAGGCCGGCCTGGGTACCTCTGCCATCGCCCATGGGGCCGCTCAAACCGACTGTCCCGCCCGCCAGGGGATGTGGGGCATCTTTGAGGTGTTCGTCTCCACTCCGCTGGTGTGTACTGTCACCGCTCTGGCCATCCTGGTCAGCGGCGCTTGGGACCCCTCCGCCTCCCTCACCGGCGCCCCCCTCACCACCGCCGCCTTTGGCTCTGCCCTGGGACCGGCAGGAGAGGGGGTGGTGGCCCTGTCGCTGCTGCTCTTCGCTTTCTCCTCCATTTTGGGCTGGAGCTGCTACGGAGAGCAGTGTCTGTCCTTCCTCCTCGGCGAGAATCTTTTACCCACAGCCCGCCGACTATACCGCACCCTTTTTCTGGCCTGTGTGCTGGCGGGCGCTGTGTGGGACGCCGCCGGACTCTGGCAGCTGGTGGACCTGTGCAACGCTCTGATGGCTCTGCCCAATCTGACAGCCCTGCTGTTCCTTGCGCCCCAGGCACTGAGGGATTTGGCGCTCTGGAGCTCCCGGGAAAATCCATTGTCAAAGCGAAAAAAATGGAAAAAACCTATTGACAGCCGGAGCAAATGTGCCTATCATAAGGACAGAAAACGTGCGTTGGCACAAGACAGAAGGAGCGACACATTATGATCTTTGAAAAGCTGGCAGCCCTGATTGCCGAGCAGTTTAATGTTGACGTGGACAGCATTACTATGGACACCTCTTTTTCTGACGATCTGAATGCGGATTCTGTGGACATTGTAGACCTGTCCATGGCCCTTGAGGAAGAATTCGGCATTGACGAGCTGGAGGAAGACGAGACCTCTTCCATTGCCACGGTGGGCGACCTTGTCCGCTTCCTTCAGAATAAGGTAGACTGACGCGACAGGAACTCCGCTCTGTGCGGGGTTCCACTACTTTAAGGAGAACAAATGAAAACATTGGAAGAAAAGCTGGGCTACACCTTTCAGAACCCCGAACTGCTGGAAAACGCCCTGACCCACAGCTCCCGGGCCAATGAGAGCCGGGGAAAACTGCAAAGCAATGAGCGGCTGGAATTTTTAGGCGACTCCATTTTGGGCATGGTGGTGGCCGACCATCTGTACCGCACCCACCCTGATCTGTCCGAGGGAGACCTGACCCGGACCCGGGCCGCTCTGGTATGCGAGGAGAGTCTGGTGGAGGTAGCCCGGGGACTGAACCTGGGGGAGTACCTGCGCCTGGGCAAGGGCGAGACCACTGGCGGTGGACGGGACCGTCCCTCCATCCAGGCGGACGCGGTGGAAGCCGTACTGGCTGCCATCTACCTGGACGGCGGCATCGGCTCAGCCCGGAAGTTTATCCAAAAATTCATCCTGACCCGAGAGGTTGCCGGTCTGGCCCAGCCTCTGGACCACAAGACCTCCCTTCAGGAGCTGGTCCAGCGGGAGAGCGGGCAGATCCTTTTGTACCGCCTGGTGGGAGAAGAGGGGCCCGACCACGACAAGCGCTTCTTCGTCCAGGTGGAGCTCAACGGCTCCCCCATTGGCACTGGTTCCGGCAGGAGCAAAAAAGAGGCGGAGCAGATGGCCGCCCATTCCGCCATCCTCGCCCTGACGCAAAAATAAAAACAGGACTTCCCTCCAGGGGGGGAAGTCCTATTTTATTGCCATACTTGGTCTTCACGGGGCAGTTTATCCCAGGAAAACAGGGGGACCAGCTCCCGGGGCGTAATGGCCTGGGGACGGTCTATCAGGTTGGCGGCAAAGGCCAGCCGGCCCACCAGCTCCTGGGCCGTATACCGCCGCTGAAGCTGGCCCAGCTCCTGGTCCCGGTCCCGCTTGGCCAAACGGCGGCCATCAGGGGCCAGCAGCAGGGGCAGGTGGCCGTACGCTGGATGAGGCAGGCCCAATCTCTCCTGGAGCCACAGCTGCCGGGGGACCGAGGAAAGCAGGTCGCTGCCCCGCACTACCTGGGTAACCCCCATGGCGGCGTCGTCCACCACCACCGCCAGCTGATAGGCGTATACACCGTCGGACCGGCGCAGGATAAAGTCCCCGCAGTCGCTTTTTAAGTCCTCTCTGTAATCTCCGTATAATAAATCACAAAATGCAATCATCTCTTCCGGGACCCTGGCCCGCCAGGCAGGGCGGCGGGTCTTGGCAAACGCGGCCCGCTCCGCCTCTGTCAGCCGCCCGCAGCGGCCATCATAGACAGCCACGCCGTCAGAGCGGTGGGGGGCGCTGGCCGCCAGCCGCTCCGCCCGGGTGCAGAAGCAGGGGTAGATCAGCCCCTGCTCCTCCAGCGCCCGGAACGCTTCCGCATAGACCTCGGTCCGCTGGCTCTGGTACACCGGCGGGCCGTCCCAGTCCAGACCCAGCCACTCCAGGTCCCGCATCACCTGGTCGCAGTACTCCTGCCGGCACCGGTCCGGGTCCAGGTCCTCCAGGCGCAGCACCATCCCGCCCCCCGCGCTCCGGGCCGCCAGCCAGGCCAGCAGACAGGACCACAGATTGCCCAGGTGCATCCGCCCGCTGGGACTTGGCGCAAACCTCCCTACCATCAGATCCCCCCTTTTTCTTCCTTTTCTTTGAAAAGAAAAGGAAGCGAAAAGAAACTTCTGAGAAAAACTTCGTTTTTCTTCTATTCCTCTTGATATTCCTCCAGCGCCGCCTGCAAAAACTCCAGATCCTTGTCGTCCAGGGCGTGGAGTCCGGCGGTCTCCTCCAGGTGGTGGGTGAACTCGTGGGCCACGGTGGCGAAAATTTCCTCCTTCCAAACCTCCTCCTTCTCCCCGGAGAGCAGGGCGGCGAAGGAGCCGAAGTACAGCAGAATATACCGGCCCAGAAGGTCGTGGACGTACTCCCCCATGATGTACATCTCTCCCGGGGGGAAGTCCGGGTCGGCAAGCTCTTTCTCCTCCAGCTGAATGCCCCCGTCCAGGTCCTCAAAGAAGGCCTCCGGGAACTGGGCCGCAATCTCCTCCAGCCAGTCCCCCATCTGATCGTAGGCAGGGATCACAAACTGCATCTCCTTTTACTGAACTCATGCTTCATACAGGGTTCCTCGCCTTCCCCAGAGCATGTTAGATAAATTTTCCTGCCCTATATCTGTGATCATTTTGTAGATAGGTGCTCCCCGGATACAGGCTCCAAAGAAGTAGATTTGGCCGCACTCTGTACATTTCATATAGTGTTTTACGGCATAATGTTCCTCTTTGTCTAAAATATCATGTATTTCATTGAGTAAACAGTCTCCTGCATACAACTCCAATCGTTTCTGCCTCCCCATCATCTTTATCATTTCAAGTATTGGGGAATAGTTCATAGAATCATCGGACGCGCTTTGAAAAGCTGCTTTCAAAATACTACAGTTTTTGCACATATCTATCCCTCTTCATAATCAAGGTGACAGGTCCGCCTTTCTTCTCATCAGGGACAGGGGCGGCACCGGTTGGGGCAGTCTCATGCGGAAGACCATCTGGGGGTGGCGGACCTCCTCCAGGGGGACGCCGCCGCCGTCCCAGAGGGCCTCCACCGTGAGTTCCTGGGGCCGGACGCCGGGGCCCACCAGCTCCAGGGTGTCTCCCACCTTGAACTTGTTGTTCAAGGTGAGGACGGCGTTCCCTTTCCCGTCGCAGGACTGGACCTTGGCCACAATCTGCCAGTCCCGGACGTACCGGGCGTCGTCGGTGAACTGCCCCGGCGGGCCGTAGAAGAAGCCGGTGGAGTAGTGCCGGTGGCTGATGTGCTCCACCTCGTCCCGCCACACCGGGTCCAGGGGGACCCCCGCCTGGGCCGCGTCGATGGCGTGGCGGTAGGCCCCGGTGACAATGGCGGCGTAGTAGGCCGACTTGGCCCGGCCCTCCAGCTTGATGGAGTCCACTCCGGCGTCCATGAGCTCGGCCACATGGTCAATCATGCACATATCCCGGGAGTTCATAATGTAGGTCTCCCCGTTCTCCTCATACACCGGGAAGTACTCCCCGGGCCGCTTCTCCTCCATGAGGGCGTACTGATAGCGGCAGGGCTGGGCGCAGGCACCCCGGTTGGAGTCCCGGCCCGTCATGTAGTTGGACAGCAGGCACCGCCCGGAATAGCTGACGCACATGGCCCCGTGGGCGAACACCTCAATCTCCAGTTCAGCGGGCGTCCTGGCCCGAATCTCCCGGACCTCCTCCAGGGACAGCTCCCGGGCCAAAATCACCCGGTGGGCCCCCAGGTCATGCCAGGCCCGGGCGGCCTGATAGTTGACAATGCTGGCCTGGGTGGAGATGTGGCACTGGACGTGGGGGGCGTGCCGTTTGGCCAGGGCCAGGACGCCCACATCTGCCAGAATAACAGCGTCAATCCCCAGCTCCTCCAGGTACTCCAGCCACTCCGGCAGGTGGTCCACCTCCCTGTTCCGGGGCATGGTGTTGCAGGTGACATGGACCCGGACCCGATGCGCCCGGCACAGCTCCACCGCCCGCCTCAGCTCCTCCGGCGCAAAGTTCCCGGCGAAGGTGCGCATCCCGAAGGTGTTACCCGCCAGATAGACTGCGTCCGCCCCGTAGGCCACCGCCATTTGCAGCCGCTCCATATCTCCCGCCGGAGCGAGAAGCTCAATTTTGCCCATAGGTATCTCTCCTTAAAAATATCCACCGGCTGCGCCGGTGGATATTTATTTTAACCCTTATACCGCTCCTGACTGGAAATAAACCGCTGGAACTGGTCATAGCTCTGGAAGAAGTGGTGAATGTTGTCATCTCCCAGGGCGTAGTAGTAATTTTTGCTGCTGGACGGATTCATGGCGGCCACAATGGACTCCATGCCCGGATTGGCGATGGGGCCGACGGGCAGACCTTGATAGAGGTAGGTGTTATAGGGGGAGTCGATGGATTTATCCGCCTCGGTGGGCTCCTTGCCGCCGTTGATATAGACCAGAGTGGCATCAATCTGAAGGTAGCCCTGGGGCCCTGCGTTGGGATTATTCAGCCGGTTATAGATAACCGAAGCGATATCTGTGCGGTCGTCACCGGTGGTCTCCCGCTCGATCATAGAGGCCACGGTGAGAATCTCATGGAGCGTATAGTCGGTTTTCTCCACCTGTTCCCGCACGTTGTCGCTGACTTGGCTGTCAAAATACACCAGGAACTTATTCAGCGCATATACCGGGTCGTGTGGGGTGTAAAAATCATAGGTGGCGGGCATGAGATAGCCCTCCAGCCGGTGGTAATCCCCCAGGGGGATATCCTGAAGGAAGGAGAACGCGTAGTCGTGGTTGGCCGCCGCCTCCCGCAGCTCCTCCACTGTGGAAACTCCCTTCTCTTCCAGCAGGGAAAAAATCTGATCGGTGGTGTAGCCCTCGGGAATGACCACCGTCACTTGGGCCCGGTTGGCGGAGTTGGCCCGCATTCCGGCCAGCAGAGCACGGTAGTCCATGTCGGTGCTCAGGGTGTAGGTCCCCACATCCAGCGTGTCCTTTTTGTGGGTTATGGTGGCAAAGATGTCAAAGAGGAAGCGGTACTCGATCAGCCCCTCCTCCTTCAGCCGGTCGGCCACCGAGTCAAAGTCATCCTCCGGCGTCACAGTGAAGGAGACCACCTTCTCCTCCTTGTTCAGCGCCAGTACATCCCCTGCGGCAATCCAGCCGGCGCAGGCCAGCAAGACAGAGGCGCCAATCACCGCCGCCACATACAGCAGCACCAGCGCCGCGGTACGCCCGGCAGAACGGCGCTTCTTCCTTCTGCGCCGGGGCTCTCCCTCGCCGGAGGAGGAGCGCTGGGAACTCTGGCGCTCTCTGGATTCATAGTAATCCTGGGACATAGGGGTCAACTCCTAACATTTTTTTGTCACCGCGGACAAGAGGTGACCATAGAATAGTACAGAACGCGGGGACAGCATCCCGGCGAATCAAGTGAGGTGAAATGCTATGTTCTGTGGGAACAACGGCTGGGGCGGCAACAGCGCCCTGTGGATCATCATCCTTATCATCATCCTCTTCGGGTGGGGCGGCAACAACAACGGCTGCTGCTGCAACAACGGCTGCAACTGCTGCGGGAACAACGACTGCGGCTGTGGCTGCGGCTGTGACAACGACTGCGGTTGCTGAGTGTTACACACCGGGAATCTGCGGGGGAGTCATCCCCCGCAGTTTTCCGCCTCTTTCAGGGGACAAGCTCTCCGTCTCAGTGAGGAGGATATCAACCCTTGCGTCGTGGGCCTGAATCGGGACCCGGTCCTGGAGGACGCACCCCCGGCACAGCCCCACCCGAAGCCCTGGAAAATGCGCCAGCCAGCGGTCATAGTAGCCGCCGCCAAAGCCCAGGCGATAGCCCTGCCGGTCATAGCACATTGCAGGCACCAGCGCCAGATCAATGTCTGCCGGAGCCATCACAGGGCAGTCCTCTCCCGGCTCCAGAATGCCAAAGGAGGCCGGGACCAGGGACGTTTCCGGATCATACTGCCGCACCTCCATCCGGCGCTCCGGCAGCATCCGGGGCAGGCCAACCCGCTTCCCCCGCTGAAGCAGTTGGGCAATCAGCTGGGCAGTCTCCGTCTCCTTGCCGGAAATTCCCCAGAAGGCGAAAATGGTCTGCGCCGCCTCCACCTGGGGCAGAGCCAGAAACCGGGCTGTGAGAGCGCTGTCACTGAGGACAAGCTCCTCCCGGCTCAGGGCGCTCAGCCGCTCCCGCACCTGACGGCGCAGCTGCACCTTCTCCCAATCAATACCAGATGGCACAGCGCACCTTCTCCGCTTCTTCCTCCCCAGCCAGAGCCGCCGTCAGAAGCAGGCCGAAGTCAAAGGCAGAGCCGGCGGCCCGACCGGTAATAATCTTTCCGTCCATCACCGCCCGCAGGTCCATCAGGGCCTTCGCGCCGTCAAGGCGGTCCTCCATGCCGGGATAGCATACGGCCTCCCGCCCCTCCAGCAGGCCCCAGCGGCCCAGCAGAGTGGGGGCGGCACAGATGGCGGCAACCCAGATGTCCCGGCGGACCGCCTCCCGGACCAGGGCCTCCACCTTGAGCTCCTCCCCCAGGTTCTTCACCCCGACACTCCCGCCGGGCAGAACAATCATCTCCGCCCGGTCCAGCTCCACCTGGTCCAGGGTCAGGTCGGCCTGTACTGTAATCTGGTGGCTGCCGGTGACCGCTCTGTCCCCGATGGACACCAGGGCTGTCTCAATGTTCGCCCGGCGCAGCAGGTCGGCGGGCACCAGGGCCTCCGACTCCTCAAAGCCGGGGGCGAGCAAAATATATACCATAACGATACCTCCTGTTTTGGAAACGTTTTCCTCGCTGTATTTTTCTTTTCAATTATTCCATTTTGTACTTACAAGACCGGCCAATCAACGCGGACGAAAGGCAAAAAACCGCTGGCCAAAGTAGTTGAGCACCACAAACAATCCAGACCCGGCCAGCATGGTCAGGTTTCCCTGGAGCTGTTCGCTGAGGGGGAATCCGCCCAGCACCCAGCCCACCGCCGGCCTGGCCAGCCCGTAGGCCACCAGGTAGCACACCAAGATGTTCAGCACAAACCGGAACACAACCCCCGGCCCTTTCTCCTGATTTTTGAAGGTAAAATGCTTATTCAAAAAGAAGCTGACCACGCTGCCCGCCACATAGTTGGAGGCGGAGGAGATCCAGTAGCCTATCTCTCCCCAGCTGTGGAGCCCCGCCAGATTGTACAGCCCAAACATGGCGCCGCAGCCCACCAAGGTATTGACAACCCCCACCAGCAGGAAGCGGAACATGGTGGGGTCAAAGAGTTTTTTCAGCTTTTCCACCCTCTGATTCCCCCTCGCACTGTTCGGATAGAATGTACCGCGGCCGGTCCTTCAGCTCCTCATAAATTTTTCCAATGTAATAGCCAATGATCCCCAAACAGACCATCAAAATACTGCCGATAAACAATTGAAGCAGGATCACCGTGGTAAAGCCCTCCAGGGCCTGACCGGTGAGCTTCTGCCACAGAGACCACATCCCCAACGCCACAGAGCAGACGAACACCACTGTCCCCAGCAGAGTGACCAGCTGGAGGGGGGCCGCAGAAAAGGCGGCTATGTTGGTGATGGCGTACCGAACCAGGCTGCGGATGGACCACTTGGACTCCCCCGCAACCCGGGGCTGGACCTCAAACTCCACCTGGGCAGTGGAGAAGCCGATCCAGGAGGACAGAGCCCGAAAAAAGGCGTTTTTCTCCCGCAGGGCCAGCAGAGTATCCACTGCCCGCCGGTCCAGCAGCTTGAAGTCGGAGGCCTTGGACATATCAACCCCCATGGCCCCGCTGATGACGGAGTAGAAGGCGCGGGCCGCCAGGGTGTGCAGAGGATTTTCCCGTCCCCGGCTCACCTTGACCCCCTCCACCACCTGATAGCCCTGCTGCCACAGGCGGTACATCTCCACCACCTTCTCCGGCGGATGCTGGAGGTCGCAGTCCATCACCGCCGCGCAGTCCCCCCGCGCCTGGGCCAGACCGGCGAAAATGGCCGCCTCCTTCCCGAAATTCCGGGAGAAGCGGACCCCCCGCACCTGGGGGTGGAGGCTGGCTTGCCCCTGGATCGCCGCCCAGGTGCCGTCCCGGGAGCCGTCATCCACGAAGATGATCTCGTGTTGCACTCCCGCCTGGGCCAGCAGCTCCGAGATGGTCCGGGCTGCCCGGGGGACAGAGGCCTCCTCATTATAGGAGGGCAGCACCACCGACAGCAGGCCCGCTCTGTTTTCCTTGTCCATAGGTCCTATCTCCTGTGTTCATAGGCGATCTCAAAGTCCGACTTGGGGGTATACTTCTCCCGCAGCTTCACCACCACCCGGCCGTCCACCAGCTGAACGCTCCCCGGGGCGGGGTAGAGGGGCATCTCCCGAAATTCCTCGCTCTGGGCCACCGCCTTCATGGTATCCTCGTCCAGCTCCTCCACCGGGATGTTGAGCCAGTCCCGCAGAAAGTAGTAGATATGCTTGTTGCCCGGGGCGGCGGTGCTCATTGGGACGCTGTAGTGGTCCACCTGGGCGTAGCCGTCAATCTGGGATTTCAGCTGGTCCGCCGGAATGGCCCCGATGATGGCCACCTCCATCCCCGGCTGATACCCGGGACAGGCCTCCACCCGGGCGTAGAGCCGGGTCAGGTAGCTCTCGGTGGCCCGGTGGGCCTGGGCGGAGACAGTGTAGAGCAGATTGTTTGTGTTCAGGCAGAACAGCAGCAGCGCCGCCGCCCACACCGCCGCCGCCGGAGCGGCAGCTCTGGGGAGCCGCTTTTCTGCCCGCTGGAGGACCAGCAGCACCGCCAGATAAACCGCCGCAAAGGCGTACTTCATCAGGGGGGTTGGCTGGGCATAGGGGCTGATAATCTGCCCGAAGTTGACCCCCAAAGGGAGCAGCGCCCCCATGGCCAGCGCCCCCGCGATCCGCCAGGGGACCAGTCCCGCCGTCCGCAGGGCCAGTACCAGTCCCAGCGCCCCCAGTGCCAAGGCCATCAGGTCAATCCCCACCAGGAAGGGGGTTGTAAAGGCGTTGGCCCTGCCGGGTAAAAAGAAAAAGGCAATTACCTGCTTATAGGTATCCAGAATCAGCCGGGGCAGCTGGCCGATGGGATAACCGGCGCTGGCCGCGTCCATTCCCAGGTAGGATAGCAGCTCCAACCCCTTTACCTTTAAAAATATCTGCAAAATCACATAGTACGCCGCCGCCCCCGCCGCCAGGGTGAGGACCAGCCGCAGACCCAGCCGCCAGGCGCCCTCCAGGGTCGCCTTGGGGTCCAGAGTTTCCCCCAACACCGCCATCAGGGCCAGCGCAATGGCCACCGAGGCATAGGCCTGATAGATGCCCATGGACAGGGCCAGTGCCGCCGCTCCCGCCAGCCAGCCCAGGTGTCCCCGGCCCACCAGCCACACCGACAGCACCGCCAGAAATATGGCCAAGCAGTAGGCCGAGGCGGTGAACAGGTAGAGATAGGTATACCCAATGCTGGGAAACGCCGACATCACCGCTCCCGCCAGCCCCGCCAGCACACAGCTGCGCAGCTTCAGCACATCTGCCGTCAGCGCGGCGGCCAGTCCCAGAAACAGCAGGGACAGCAGCCCAATGGCCATAGGCATCTGGGTAAAATTGTTCAGCGCCGAGGCATAGTGGAGAAACCAGCGGCCCGAGACGGTCATCTGCTGAAAATCATAGACCCGGCTCAGCCCGTCGCTGTTGGGGACAATATTGGTAAAGGCGTAGAGATGGACCAGCAGACCCGTCGCCATACAGCTGAAAAAAGCGGAACGCTGGGGCGCGGGTACCTTTTTCCACACACTGTGTCCCTGTTGGTCAATGGACATATAATCCCTCCTGTGGGGCCAAAATCAGTTTTTTTTGAACCGCTCCCCCGCTGCCTTCACCAGCACCAAGGGCAGCTTGGCCATCCGTCCCGCCCGCTGGGGCTCCTTTTTCAGGCGGTAAGCCCACTCCAGGCCCAGCTTCTGCCAGGACTCCGGGGCCCGCTCCACCTTTCCGGCAAAGACGTCCAGCGCACCCCCCAATCCAATGGCCAGCCGGGCTCCGGTGTGCTTCCCCCAACGAGCCATCCACTTCTCCTGCTTGGGGGCCCCCAGGCAGACAAAGAGCAGGTCGGGCCGGGCAGCGGCCACCTTCAGCAGGGCGGCCTCCTCGTCCTTAAAGTAGCCGTCCTGGGTTCCACACAGGACAATATTGGGGTACTGCTCCACAATCCGTCTGCCGGCCTCCTCGGCCACGCCGGGTTTGGCTCCCAGCAGATAGAGCCGCCCGCCGGTCTCGTTGAGGCAGACCAGCATATCTGCCGCGAACTCAATGCCGGGAACTCTGCCCTTTAGAGGGGTACCCTTAATCCTGGCGGAGTACACAACCCCGATGCCGTCGGCCAGCACCAAATCCGCCCCGTTGAGCACTTGGCAAAACTCTCTGTCCTTCTCTGCCGCCAGGATAAACTCCGGATTGGGGGTCACCACATAGTGAAACTTGTCCTCTGCCAACAGTTCGGCCCCCGCCTGGGCGGCCTCCTGCCGGGTCAGGTCGTCAAACTGAATCCCTAAAATCTCTTTTTTCACAAAAACCTCCATACGCCCTTCGGCGCCCTCTGCCCTGACACCGTTTTGCCTCTCAAGTCATCATGCCCTGAGGGGCAGTCGCTCAAACGGCGGCAGGAATACTTTTCCGGATACTATTTTGTTATTCTACCATGGAAGCGGAAAAATGTCTATGAAATTTCCATGAAGGTTTTCTTTCGCCCACCATTCTTTTTTGTGCTTCTGGCCATTCCCGCCGTCGGCTGGAGAATGTAAAAAGCGCCCCAGGAAACCGGGGCGCGGAAAAAATCAGTCCGTCCAATTCTCAATTTTCAGGTTGGGAACCCGCTCAAACTCCCGGACATTATTGGTCACAAGGGTCATACCCTCCACTCTGGCATGACCTGCAATCAGCATATCCAATGGGCCGATGGGTCTCCCCTGCGCTTGCAGACAGCTTCTAATCTCTCCATACTCTGACGCCGCATCCACCCCAAAGGGCAGTACGCTGAATGGGATCAAAAACCGAAGCAGTGCTTGCTCATTTTTGGCGGGATTGGCACTGTGCCGCACACCGTACTCCAGCTCAGCCAATGTAACAGCCGAGATACAAAGTCCGCTGTAAAGCTCTTCCTTCAGGTGGTACAACACCTTTTCTGGTCTCTTTTTTATGGCGTAAATACAGATATTCGTATCCAGCATATAGCTCACAGCGTATCTCTCTCCTCCAGTGCGTCCTGCTCCCGCCCATTCTCGAAAATATCATCGGTAAAACCCTCCAAACCGTCCATGAAGGTCTTCCACAGCGCTTCCTTGGGCACCAGGAGCACCGCCTCGCCCAGCTGCTGTACCACCACCTCATCTGTGTTGAAACGGAACTTTTTCGGCAGACGCACCGCCTGGCTCCTTCCGTTTTCAAACACCTTTGCTGTCTCCATGTCCGTCACCTCCTGACTATAGTATATACCATGATATCTATCTTGTGTCAAGGAATAAAAAACACCCCGGTTTCCCGGGGCGCGGATGATAGATTTAGTGCTGCGCGGGATCTTCCGCATCTGTTATATAGAGGCCAACGGTAATTTCCCCGTCCACATCCTCCAGGCCGTCACCGGTCACAAAGAAGTTTTCCACTTCATAAGCAGGAGAACTGGCGCTCCCGTTTCCCTGACTGTCGCTGGAGAAGGTATAGGTCGACCCGTTGGGGTCGCCAATCGTGACTGCGGCGGTCCAGTCATCCAGCCAGCCCTCCACAGTCACCACCAGGCGGCTCCCCTCGCTGACGCTCTCATAGGTGTAGCGGCCCTCGGCCTTCAGTTCATCGGTGATATCAGCGGCCTCCTTGCCGTCAATCATCAGAATCGCCCGGCCATCACGCTCCTCCACGCCGGCCTCGGGGCAGGAGTACAGGGTCACCTTCTCCCCGTCCACGGTAATCAGGTCCTGACGGTAGTCATCCACCTGGACGATGGAGGCAATGTTGTAGAAAAACTCCTGCACGCCCTCCGGGTTGGCGGCGGCCACGCTGACCACCATCATAGCCAAGGCGGCGGCGCAGATCAGGGCGGTGCGCAGGGGACGGCGGATCTTCTGATTGGTCTTCTCAGTCATAGCAATGATCTCCTCAATTTTATCCTCGGGGGCTCGCAGCTCCCGGCACGCTTCACGGTACAATTTCGGGTCGAACACAGACAGATTCCTCCTTTTTCACCAGTTCCCTGCGCAGCCGCTCCCGGGCCCGGAGCAGCCAGGTCTGCACAGTGGACACGTTGGCCTTCATCACGGCGGCAGCCTCAGCTACCGTCAGTCCCTCGTAGTAGTAGAGGTAGACGGCCAGGCGGTACTTGGGCTCCAGGGCCATCACCGCCTCCAGCACCTCCGCCCGGGCCGGGTCCTCCGGGGCGGCCCGCTCCTGCCACTCCTCCAGGGGCACCAACGTCCGCCGCCAGAAGGAGCGCAGCAGCTTCCGGCTCTCATTCACCGCAACCCGCAGGATCCAGTGCTTCATATGCTCCTCGCTCTCAAATTCCTTTTTGCACTCGTACAGCTTTAAAAGCACGGTCTGGGTCACGTCCTCAGCGTCAGCGCGGCTGTTCAGGGCATGATACGCAATCCGGTAGACGGTATCCCCGTAGGTCCGGGCCGCCTGGGCAAAGGCTTCCTGCGTCAAAGGCGTTCACCTCCTGGGAAATCTGTTCTTGAAAGGCCTTTCATCAAGTAATATCCGCGAAGGTGGGATAAAATCTCAGCGGCGCAAAAAAAAATTTTGGACCACCGCATCCGCGGTGGTCCAGGGTTTACGACAGAAGAATGCGGTCATTATCCAGCGCCTTGCCGGCGTTGGCCTTGAACTTCTCCAGCAGGTCCCGGACGGTGAGATCCTCTCGCTCCTTGCCGCTGATGTCCAGCACAATGTTCCCGCCGTCCATCATCAACGTGCGGTTGCCCAGCTCCAGGGCCTGATTCATGTTGTGGGTGACCATCATGGTGGTGATCCTGTGCTCCGCCACCACCTCCCGGGTGATCTTCAGCACCTTTTCCGCCGTCCCCGGGTCCAGGGCGGCAGTGTGCTCGTCCAGCAGCAGCAGCTTCGGAGGATTCATGGTGGCCATAAGCAGGGTCAGCGCCTGCCGCTGTCCCCCCGAGAGCAGGCCCACCGGCTGCTTCATCCGGTCCTCCAGCCCCATGTCCAGCAGGGCCAGCCGGTCCCAAAAACGCTTTCTGTCCTTCTGGCCCATGTGGGAGAACCAGCCCCCGCTGCCCGCCGCCAGGGCCAAATTCTCCTCAATGGTCATCCCCGGCGCGCTGCCCCGCATGGGGTCCTGGAACAGCCGCCCAATGGACTTGGCCCGGCGGAACTCGGGCATAAAGGTGACGTCCTGACCGTCCAGCACAATGGAGCCGCTGTCAGTGAGAAAGCTGCCCGCAACAGCATTGAACAGGGTTGATTTGCCCGCCCCGTTGGAACCAATGATGGTAACAAAATCGCCAGGAGCCAGGTGGAGGGACAGGTCGGTAATGGCCTTTTTCTCGTTCACTGTGCCGGGGTTAAAGGTCTTGGAGATGTGGGTTATATTCAGCATATCAATTCCCTCCCCTGACCGCGGCGGCCTTTTTGTAGAACAGACGGCGGCGGATGGTGGGCCACTGCTGTTTCAGATAGGGCACCGAGATGGCCAGCGCCACAATGACGGAGGACACCAGCTTGAGCATAAAGGCGGGCATATCCAGCCGCAGGGCCACGGCGTAGACCATGCGGAAGATAAAGGCCCCCAGCACCATGCCCACGGCACGAACAAGGATGGAGCCCCGGCCCAGAAGGGTTGTCCCGATGAGCAGGGAGGCCAGGGCGATGGTGACCATACCGCTGCCGATGTTGATCTCCGCCGACTTCTGGGACTGGGCCATGAGACAGCCGGACAGACCGGTAAAGGCATTGGCCACACACAGCCCCACAACAGTGGTAAACACCGGGTTAATGGAGGAGGATCGCACCATATCCGGATTGTTTCCGGTAGCCCGAATGGCCAGCCCCAGGCGGGTATTGAGGAAGAGGGTCAGGAAAGCCACGGTCAGCACCACCGCCAGGGCAGCCACCACAGCGGTGTACTGTCCCTCCAGGGGAGTCCCCGCCAGCAGGTCCTTAGCCATGGTGAACACGGTATCTTTTTTGTTCAGGTTGACCAGGGAGGAGCCGGACATGACGGCAATATTCACCGAGTACAGCCCGGTGTTGACAATAATCCCGGCCAGCAGGCTGTCAATGCCCAGCTTGGTCTGGAGGACAGCGGTGACAAAGCCGGAGCACACCCCTGCCAGCATGGCGGCAGGAACGGACAGCAGGGGATGTCCGGCGGCGGCCACCATGGCCCCCACCGCCGCGCCTAGGGTAAAGCAGCCGTCGGTGGACAGGTCGCAGACGTTGAGCATGGAGTAGCTCAAAAACAGGGCCAGCACAGTCAGGGAACAAATCAGCCCCAACTCCAGGGCGGTCTGGCCCACGGCCAGCAGAGCGGATGGGTCCATAGGGATTCCTCCTTACAAATTGCTGCCGCCGCTTCCGCCTCTCCCCCGGCGGGGTGAGAGGGGCGCGGAATGCTCAGCCATTCAGGTCGCTGAAGCTCTCGGCGGTGGTGATGGTCTGCACCTTGGTACACAGGGGGGCGAAGGCGGCCTCGATATCGGCGAAGTCGTAGCCCAGGGCGGCGCAGGTCTCAGTGTTGACGGTGGCGGTGCCGTTATCAAAGGTCTTGACGGCCATCCCGGCGGGATCGGCGCCGTCCAGAAGGATTTCAGCAATCATGTCGGCGGTCTCCCGGCCCAGGTTGGCGTAGTCCACGCCGTAGCCCAGGAAAGCGCCATTGAGGGCAAAGGAGTCGGCCCCGGTGTAGTGGGGGATGCCGGCATCCACAAAAATCTCATAAATCGCCAGGTAGAACTCCATAATGGTGTTGTCGGTGGGGGTAAAAATGGCGTCCACGCCGTCTGCAACCAGGGCCTGGGCGGCCTGCATCACCTCTGCGGCGTTGGTGCCGGTGCGCTCCACATAGGGCACGCCCTTGGTGTCCAGATACTCCTTGGCGTGGGCAATGGGGGTTGCGGAGGAGTCCTGGCCCACGTTGTACAAAAAGCCGATCTTACTGGCCTCCGGGTCGGCGGCGAAGATCAGGTTCATGATGGAGTTGGTGTCCAGATAGTCAGAGGTGCCGGTGATGTTGGCTCCGGGGGCCTCCAGGGAGGCGACCAGCTCGGCGCTCACCGGGTCGGAGACGGCGGAGAAGACCACAGGAATCTGGCTGTCCTCGGTGGCCGCCTGCATGGCCATAGCCACGGGGGTTGCAATACCCACCATCAGGTCCACCTTGTCCGCCTGGAAGTTGGAGATAATCTGGTTCATTACCGCGGGGTCGCCGTTGGGATTTTGGTACTGAATATCAAAGGTGACGCCACGGTCCGCGCTGATTTCGGCCAGCCGGGCCTGGATATTCTCATTGATCTGGTTCAGAGAGGCATCGTCCACATAGTTGCAGATGCCGATCTTGTAGGTCTCGCCGCCGCCCAACTGGGTACTGCTGGAGCTTGCGCCCGGCTGAGCGCCGCCAGAGGCTCCGGAGCTGGTGGTGGAAGGCTGCTTGGTCGTTCCGGTTCCGCCGCAGGCGGCCAGGGACATAGTCATGGCCAGAGACAGGGCCAGGGTCAGAGCCTTTTTCATCATGCTAGTCTTTTTCATTTTGGGTTCCTCCAATAAAATTTATTTAGGCGGCAGATGCGGGGCCTTGCCGGGGCCCGGGTTTGTTGGAGGGGCGGCGTCAGGCTGTTTCCCTGTTTGGAGCAACAAAAAAACAGCCCCTCATCCCCCATGGGACAAGAGCTGCACTCCTGCGATACCACCCAAATTGACGTCAAAAACGTCCGCTCGCTTCACGCGCCATCACGCGTGCCCGATGGATAACGGGTGGGTCCCCGTCGGCATCTACTTGGTCTCCCGTTCAAGCCGCCCTCGAAAGTCCATTCACCTGGCCGCGCCCCGCCCCGATCACACCACCCGGGACTCTCTGAAGGGTTTGCTCTGCCGGCTACTACTCTTTCTCACAGGTTTACTTGCTGTTTGGTTGTTGGGGTTATTATAGCGGCTCTTCTCCCCTTTGTCAACCCCCAATTTTTAATTCGCTAAAGAAATTTTTAGGGGACACGCCGCCGCGTGTCCCCTCTGCCGCACTGCGCTCCCCTGCTTACAGCGCGGAATAGCCAAATTTGTCCACCACCGCGTCCAGCTCCCGCTTCTCCCGGCACATGGGGCACTCCTCCGGGGTGTAGCTGGCGTAGCCGGGCAGGTCATTGGTATCAAACAGAGAGATGATCGGAATCCCATCCAGTTCCTTCAGGTGGCTGTAGATGGCGGCGATGCCCGCCAGTTTTCCCTGGTAGTGCTCCACGCAGCGGATCCCCCGCCGGACCGTGCTGCCGGTGGTGACCGACGCCAGCAGCAACAGAATATTTTTCCCCTCCAGCATGGGCTTGGCATTGTCGCGGAAAATCAGCTCGCCGCTGGTGCCCACATGCTCCCGGAGGACATAAACATCTTTTCTGGCGTTGATAGAACGAAAACCGTCCTGGGTCAGCTTCTGAGCCAGGCAGGTGCCAATGACCCGGGTTCCGTCCAGACACAGGATGGTGTCCACCGGCGTTGAGCTTGTCAAATTGCGCTGGGCCAACTGCTGGGCTACCGCCTCCGCATCCCGAATACAGGACTGCTGGTTTGTCACGTCAACAAAATAGTTGGTATGGCTGTTCCGTGTGGCAAAGTGCCCCCTGGCTACGCGAAGCGACACATCACCTACACATACAGGGATCTTAAAAAACTTAGGCTCCATCAAGACTCCTCCTTTGCTTCATTTTGGGGATACAGCTCTTTCTAAATATAACATATTTTTAACGATATGTCTAGATGGTTTTATACATTTTTTACAAATCCCGGTAAAATAAATATCCCCCGGCGAAGCCGGGGGTATTTCATATGCGGGCAAAGCCCTATGTTACTAGCAAGCGCGTCCCGT
>NZ_QWKI01000157.1 GCF_009911645.1 Pseudoflavonifractor sp. 60 | reverse complement strand
TTTTTCTTGTGTTGCACTTCATATGATAATCTTTCGGCCCCCTTTGCCAAAGGGGGCAAGCGGCTTCGCCGCTTGTGTGGGCCTGGTCCATTCTGCAAAATTTGTCTGCTTCGTGACGCAAAGGATAGGAAATCTCCAGTTGACAAGGAAAATCCTCCGTGATAGCATGGAAGATAGAAGCCCTGCAGAAAGGACGATGATATTGTGAAACGCTCTGAGATCAACGCCGTCATCAAGGAATTTGAGGCCATGCTGAGGGAGTACCGGTTTGCCCTGCCCCCCTTCCTCGGCTTCACCCCCGGGGAGTGGGCGGAGAAGGGCCGTGAGTACGATGAAATCCGGGACAACGCCCTGGGCTGGGACATCACCGACTATGGCAAGGGGGACTTTGACCACTTTGGCTTCTCCCTGATAACCCTCCGCAACGGAAACCGGGCCATGCCGGACAAGTACCCCAAGGTGTATGCGGAGAAGGTGCTCTACCTGCGAGAGGGCCAGTACGCCCCCAACCACTTCCACTGGTACAAGACGGAGGATATTATCAACCGGGGGGGCGGCAACGTGCTCATTCGGGTTTACAACTCCCTGCCGGACGAGGAGATTGACTATTCTTCCCCTGTCACCGTCCACACCGACGGGCGGACCTACACCGTCCCCGCCGGCACGCAGATCCGCCTGACCCCCGGGGAGAGCATCCACATCCAGCAGCTGCTCTACCACGACTTCTCGGTGGAGGAGGGCACCGGCCCCGTTCTGCTGGGCGAGGTGAGCCAGTGCAACGACGACAACACCGACAACCGCTTCAATCCCCCGGTGGGCCGCTTCCCCGCCATTGAGGAGGATGAGCCCCCTTACCGTCTGCTGTGCAACGAATATCCCCCCGCCCAGGACTAGCCGCTGCCCCCCGATTTCAGTTCGCTTTATATTGACATTCGGATATTTTTCCCATATAATGAAACACTCAGTATGATATACGAGGAGGCAGGGCATGAAGCAGTTTTTTGGAATGAGTCAGCGCGGAAATCTGGACGAGGCGCTGCAGGGTCTCATCCATCCCCAGTTCATTATGCTATTGTCCAACAGCGATCAGTTTAAGGAACACGTGGCGGCGCTGGAGCAGCGCTTCCCCGGGGTCCCCAGCATTGGCTGTATTGGAATGTGCTATAAGACCCACGTAGTGGAGCACGGGGTCGGGATCATCGCCTTCACCGACGGGGTTGCCGCCGTTGCCAATGTGCTGGAGGAGGCGTCCACCATGCCGGTGAAATACATACAGCGTATGGAGCGGGATATGCAGGCGCTGGGCGGCTCCAGCCGGGACACGGTCTGCATTGATTTCTGCTCCGGCAACGACGCCTGCGTGCTTACCACCGTGGATACCGCGCTGCGCAAGCGGGGCATCTCTCTGGTGGGGGGCACCGGCGACCAGGGCCAGGTGTCGGTAAACGGGCAGGTCTACCAGGACGCGGTGGCTTACGCCCTGGTGCGCAACCAGAGCGGCCGGGTCAAGACCTATAAGGAGAACATTTATCACCAGCTGGGGAACTACCGCTTTGTGGCCTCCAACACCGACCGGGCCAACTATGTCCTGGGGGCGCTGAACGGAAAAAGCGCCAAGCAGGTCTACCAGGATATCCTCCATGTGACGGACGAGGAGATCCTCACCCGCACCTTTCAAAATCCCTTCGGCAAGCTGAATGGAGACGACACCTGCATCATCTCCATCAAGGAGGTCCGGGGCAGCGCGCTGGCCTGCTTCCGCCAGGTAAACGACTCCGACGTGCTCATCCTGCTGGAGCTGGGCGACTACCGGGCCATTGTACAGGACACCATCCAGCAGATCTGTCACGATTTCCCCCACCGCTCGGCCATTTTTTCGGTAAACTGTCTGTTTCGCTATAAGCTGTTCTCAGAGCAGGGCTATATGCAGAGCTATCTGCGCGATATGGCGGCTCTGGGCAATCACGCCGGCTTTGTGGGCTATGGGGAGCACTACAACAACCGCTTTGTCAACCAGTCCATGACCTGCGTGGTCTTTGAATAAAGGAGTGAAGCGCGATGTTTCTGCGAAAAAAGAAGGGGCAGCCTCAGCGGGCATCCCAGGAGAAGAGCCTCTATCCGGTGCTGTACATTGCCGACAGCTTAAAGAAATATCAGCAGGAGCTGGTGAAAAAGGAGGTGGTCTCCCTGTGGGAGCTGAGCCAGATCGGCGCCTCCTTCGGCGGCGTGCTGAAGGAGGGGGACCGCTTTCAGACGAAGCTCCAGGACCTGGGGGCCTCCTTCTCCAATATCAACGAAACGGCGGAGCAGTTCAGCCAGGTGCGGGGGGAAATCGGGCAGGCGGTGTCCGAGGCCAGAGGGCGGATGTCGGAGCTGGGACAGACCTCTATGCAGGTGCAGCAGTCCTACGACACCATGGCGGAGACATTCTCCCAGCTGGCGAAGGCAATTAAGGAAATTCAGCAGTCCATGAGCAAAATTGTCTCCATTGCGGAGGAGACTAATATTCTGGCCATTAACGCCTCCATCGAGGCCGCCAGGGCGGGTGCCGAGGGGCGGAGCTTCGCCGTGGTGGCCGCCCAGGTGAAGCAGCTGTCGGGAGAAATCCAGTCGCTGGCAGGTGAGGTGGACAGCGGAGTGAGCGAGGTGGAGGCCCGCGCCAATGAGCTGAGCGAGAGCATCTCCACCTCCCGGGAGACCCTGAACCAGAATGTGGGCATTATGTCCCAGGCGGAGGGCAGCTTTGAGCAGATCACTGCGGCGGCGGAGGGAGCTGTGTCGGTACAGAGCGGGATCTCTGCCGTCATCGAGGCCTCCCGCCAGGAATTGCAGACCCTGTGCCAGTTCTTTGACCAGATCAAGAATCAGTATCAGGAGGTGGTCAAGCACATTGACTCCACCAGCCGGCTGGGCACCACAAAGAGCGCCATGTTTGAGGACATGGACAACATGATCTCTCAAATTCCGCCGCTGGTCAAAGACCTGGAGGCGGGCGTGTAGCGCGCAGGACCCCGCCCATTCCTTCCATAAAAACAACTGCCTGGATCGTCTCGCTCCAGGCAGTTTTCTTTACTCCAGATTCAGCTTGTGCTCTAAAATCCAGCATACGGCGGCCAGACACACGCCGGCGGGAAGCAGCATAATGACGCTGGCGGTGAGCATAGAGCCGTAAATGTTCTCTGTGGCCATCCCCATCAGCTGCCTGGCGATGTGCAGAGAGAAGAACCGGCCATAGACGTTGAACAGCAGCACATACAGCCCGATAAAGGCGGCCGCGCTGGCCAGCTTCCGGCGGCGGGGGAACAGGTGGCCCAGGGAGATGGACAGGTAGAGGATGGCGATGTTGACCGTTATCAGGGAGAGCAGTAGCAGGCAGAACTCCCCCAGCAGGACCAGGGCGTCGAGGTGCTTGAACAGCCCCCAGAACAGCCTCCACCAGGGGAACTGTACCAGGTCGCTCCAGCGGATGCGGGACATGATGAGGGGGGAGATCAGCGCCACCGCCGTGCTGCCGACGCAGGCGGTCAGGGCACAGATCAGCTTGGAGATCACCAGATGCCAGGGGCGGACGGGAAGGGTGTGCATCAGGTAGCCCTCGCTGCCCAGCAACCCCCGGGAGAAGCGCTGGATGACAAACAGGATGGAGATAATGAACATGGCCGTACAAACCGCCACCAGCACAAAAAACAGCAGACCTGAGCCGGTCTCACCCACCAGCTTGGCGGCGTACCGGTCATCCAGGGTGTACCGGTTGACCAGCGACATGACTAGGGCCGCCCCCCACACCAGGGAAAACTGCTTCCACATGGCCCGAAAGTCGTACTTTAACAGCTTGAGCAGCATCAGAATCCCTCCTTTTCCCCGTCAAACATGGGCTCCGTCCGGAACAGCTCACGGAAGAGGGCGTCCACGCTCTTGCCCTCCTTCTCCCGCAGGGTGTCCACCGTCTCGTGGAGCATCACCCTGCCCTGCTTCAGGAAAATGGCCTCGTCCAGCACCTTCTCAATGTCAGAGATCAGGTGGGTGGAGAGCAGGACGGTGCCCTCCTCGTTGTAGTTGGTCAAAATGGTGCGCAGGATGAAGTCCCGGGCCGCCGGGTCCACGCCGGCAATGGGCTCATCCAGCAGATAGAGCTTGGCCGCCCGGGCCATGACCAGCACCAGCTGTACTTTCTCCTTGGTGCCCTTGGACAGGGTTTTCAGCCGGTCCCGGGGCTCGATCCCCAGGCTGGCGCACATGGCAATGGCCTTTTCATAGTCAAAGTCGCCGTAAAAATCCCGGAACAGGTCGAACAGGTCCACCGCCCTCATCCAGTCGGCAAAGTACATCCGGTCGGGCAGGTAGCTGATGACGGACTTGGTATAGGTGCCGATGGCGGAGCCGTCCACCGCCAGGGTCCCGGTGGTGGGCTGGATCAGGCCGCACAGCAGCTTGATCAGGGTCGTCTTGCCGCTGCCGTTGGGCCCCAGCAGCCCCACGATCCGCCCCGGCCCCACCTCCAGATTCACATCCGACAGGGCGGGGCGCAGGCCGTAGGTCTTGTACAGCCCCCGGCACTGAATCAAATAGTCGCTCACTGAAATTCCTCCTTTAACAGCTCCATGGTCTGCTCCCGGCTGTAGCCCAGGGCGGCCATGGAGGCGAAACATGTTTGGAGCACCGCCTCCGCCTCCCGCAGGCGGGCCGCCTCCAGCGCCGCCACATCTTGAGTTACCAGACGGCCTGCGGTGCGGTCGGCCCGGGCCAGGCCCTCCTGCTCCAGCTGGGCCAGAGCCCGCTGCATGGTGTTGGGATTGACCCCCGCCTCCGCCGCCAGCTCCCGCACCGAGGGCAGGCGGCTGCCGGGGGGATAAGTCCCGGTGATGATCCGCCGGGCCAGCTGCTGGCTGAGCTGAAGCCAGATGGGCCGGTCATCCTCCAGCTTCCAGGCCATGGGCGTCCCTCCTTGTATGATTGTATTAGGTGAATAATATAATAATACAAAATCCCGCTTCTGTCAAGCCCCAAAATATTTTTCTCTTTCATTCGTAAAGTAGAGAAAATCGGAGAGAAAATACTGGAAAAATCCCCGGATACTCATGAGTATGTGGTAGATTCCATGCCGGTCATGCTTGCCCAACGTTCCAACAGTACTGGTGCAAAGGTAGGGCGGCCACTATACAATAAATGCTTCAATTCCACTCGAAAAGAGTGGTACCATGGGGTGAAGCTGCACATAATCGCCATGCTTCGGCCTGGAAAGCTGTCTGTTCGATTATGTCTCAGGTCAGTCAGGTATCCTTGTGTGACCTCTGAGCCGCTCAGAGAATGGAATATTGATATACTTGTTCCGCGCAAACGGTCTGCTCTTTCATATCTTTGCTGCCCTTGCTTTTATTGCCATTTCTTTGGTTTTCTATTATTGATTGACATTATTATAGAACCGGGTCGCGCCCAGATACTTCTCCTCAGTGGCGGAGTGCAGTCCCAGGTAGCCGTTGCCCAGACAGAAATTGGCCTCCACTTTGCCTGGGGCGGTGGGGTCAAAATCGGTTTCGATGATCTTCCACTCGTTGGCCTTGCTGAAATCAAGCATGTATTAGTCTGGGTCGGGCTTGGAGTGGGTGATGTCGGCGCCGTCGGCGATGGCGTCAAAGAAGTCCCCCGGGCCGATCCGTTCCAGGATGGACTTGGTGTTCTTGCTGGATGAGCCGATGGACAGTTTGAGGTTGGCGCTGGCTTTCTCAATGCCGCCGTTGGTGTAGGGCGGATTGTAGTAGACCTCCACCACGTCCTTACCTGCCACGCTGCCGGTGTTGGTGACGGTAACGTCGAACGTAATGGTCCCATTGCGTTCGGAGATGGGGCCCTTTTCCTAGCTGAAGGTGGTGTAGCTCAGGCCGTGGCCGAAGGGGTACTGGACCATCTGCTCATAGTCGATAAACCCTTCGGCGGCGGCGGGCTCAGGGAGGGTCCAGTCCTGCTCGAACATGGCCACGGCGGGACGGTCCGCCCGGTAGCTGGTGTAGAAGCTGCTCAGCTCAGTGTTGGTCTTCAAGCCGGCGTTTTGCAGGCCCTCCAGCAGAGAGACGATGTGGTAGGCGTCGTTCAGCGCACCGGAGCCGGTGCCGCCGTAGACCGGGTTGGTGGAGGCCCAGCCGAACACGTTGATGTTGGAGCTGGGAGCCAGAGACAGCGGGTTTTGCTGGTTCTCCAGAAGGACGATGCCCTCGTCGGCGATCTCCTCCACCCGGAGGACGGCGGCGTCGGAGGTCTCCTGGGTCAGGGTCCCGGTGCCGGAAATCAGGGCCAGAAGGGTGAACATGGGTCCGGTGCAGATAAGGGTTGAAACTGCATAACCCTTTTGGAACTTCTCCGCAGCCGTATTTTGCTCTGCAATAAAAGGCAGCTGAAAGGAAAGAAGGATAACCATAAAAAAATACCGACGCGCAATCAAGCTGCTCCTTGACTACGACGGCACGATTACGATTGAAGAAGGGGAATAAAAAATCGGAGAGGATAAATCCTCTCCGATTTTTCATTGCAATTTACTGATACACCGCCTGAAACGCGTCCAGTAACCGGCGCACCGCCGGGGACGGCTTGGGGGAATGGAGCAAGCCGAAGGATATTTTGTGGTCCCAGTCCACCGGCAGGACCTTCAGCAGCGGGTGAATCCCCGCCCAGGGGTCGATGGTGGTCAGCACCGCACTGCTGTTCTCGCACTGGTTGTAGACCTCCAGGCTGAAAAAGTCGAAATCCACAATGTTCACGCTGGGGTGGAGCTGCCACAGGTCGTCCCGCAGGATGTCCATGCTCTGGTTCCAGCCCCGCTGGATCAGCATCAGCTCCTCGCCGTAGAGGTCCTGGACGGTCAGGCTGTTTTTCTCCGCCAGGTGGTGATAGATGGACGCGGCGCAGCGGATGGGGGCCTGGAGCAGCTCCAGCCCGGCGCACTTGCGGGACTGCAAAAAGTTCTGGTCAAAGGCTCCGGCCACAATGTCGATGTTCTGGCCCAGGCTGCGCAGGATGTTCCGGGCGTTCTGCGGGGAGTTTTCAAAGGGGACCAGCTGGAATTTGATATCCGGGCACTGCTCCTGGATGGCGGGCCATAGCTTGAGGACAAACTGCCCCGGCGTCATGGGGGAGGTGCCGATGCGGACCACGTTTCCGCTGTCCTGCATGGCGTTCTTGGCCCGCACCACCGCCTCGTTGCAGTCCTGAATAATGCGCTTGGTATCGCCGTACATGGACTTCCCCGCCTCGGTGAGAAGCAGGCCCCGGTGGGTGCGGGTGAAGAGCTTCACGCCCAAGCCGTCCTCCAGCAGATTGATCTGCTTGATGACCGCCGGCGGGGTGATGAACATCTCCTCCGCCGCTTTGCTGAAGCTCCCCGCCTCCGCAACCCGGAGAAAGGTGTCCAGCTGGGGGTTGTACATCATGGAGATCATTCCTTTCAAACCGGGGAGGGTTTTCTGCTTGTTGCTTATCGGATGCTGTTAACCCAGTCGGTCACCTGGCTCTGGGGAGCGCCGCTGGAGAACCGCTGGCCCTCCAGCCAGGTTCCGGTACCGGCCATCTCGGCCAGCAGCTCACCGCTCTGACCCAGCCCGGAGGAAGAGGAAGTGCAGAAGGGGATCACCGTCTTGCCGGTGAAGTCGTTGTTTTTGACGAAATTGTCCACCGGCCAGGCGGCGATGCCCCACCAGATGGGGTAGCCGATGAATACCGTGTCGTAGTCCGCCCAGTTGTCCGGGGCCGTGGAGACCAGGGCGATATCCCGCAGGGACAGGTCGTCATGCTCGTCGTTGACCCGGCTGGAGGGGTCGGTCCAGTTCAGGTCGGCGGAGGTGTAGGGGGTGACGGGGATCAGCTCGAAGGTATCCGCGTTGAGGGCGTCGGCGATGTAGCCGCCCACCCGCTCTGTGCTGCCAGTGGCGGAGTAGTAGACCACCAGGGTACGGGAGCCGGTGTTGGGGGTGCTGGGCTGATTGGCGGTGAGGTATCCCCGGAGAATCACCGCCAGCTGAGCGCGAGTGGTGTGCCCCTGGGGGTCAAACCGTCCATCGGTGTAGCCGCTGACGATCCCGTTGGCCCGGGACCAGTCCACCGCCTGGGATGCGTAGGAGGAGATAGCGGACTCATCAGTAAAATCCTGTCCCTGCTCCGCCGCGGGGCTTCCGGAGTACCGCCAGAGGATGGTGACGATCTGTTCCCGGGTTATGGGGTCCTCGCCGCCAAAGCGGTCGTCAGCGTAACTGGCAATCACACCGTTGGCCTTGGCCCAGGCGGCGGCGCTGGCGTAGGGGCTGTTGGCGGGGATATCAGTAAAGTCCGCCGCCCCAACAGCGGGGCTTCCGGCGGCCCGGTAGAGGGCCACCGCCAGCGCGGCCCGGCTGGCCTCGGCGTCAGGGGCAAAGCTCGTACTGCCGGCAGGGTCCATCAGGTTGTGTTCGGTGACATAGTTCACCGCGTCGGCGTACCAGACATCGGCACTCACGTCGGTGAACTCCGCCGCCAGGGCGGCAGGGGCCACAGCCAGCAGCATAACTGCCGACAGCAGCAGGGACAAAAACCGTTTTACATTTTTCATTTGAATCGCTCCCTTTTGTTTGTTTTTTAGGAAAGGCCCAGTCCGTTGACCCAATCGGTCACGTCCGACGCGCTGACGCTGCTGCGGAACCGCTGGCCCTCCAGCCAATTTCCGGCGCCGGCCAGCTGGGCCAGCAGCTCACCGCTCTCCCCAAGGCCGGAGGAAGAGGACGTGCAGAAGGGAATCACCGTCTTGCCGGTGAAGTCGTTGGCCTTGACGAAGCTGTCCGTGGGCCAGGCGGCGATGCCCCACCAGATGGGATAGCCGATGAACACCGTGTCGTAGTCGTCCCAGTTGTCCACCGTATCAGCGGTGAGCGCCACGCTGCGCAGGGCGGGGTCGTCATGCTCCTGGCTGACCCGGCTGTCGCTGTCCGTCCAGTCCAGGTCGGCGGAGGTGTAGGGCTCGGCGGGGACGATCTCGAAGAGGTCGCCGCCGGTGGTGTCGGCGATGGTCTGGGCCACCGCCTGGGTGCTGCCGGTGGCGGAGTAGTAGGCCACCAGGGTCTTGCCGCCCTCGCTGTTGGAGGGCTCAGCGGGGGCGGGGCTGGACACCACCGCACCGCTGCCGCCGTCGGAGCTCACGTTGGCCTGAATCCAGGCCTCCACATGGTTGGCAATCACATCGTTGTTCAGGTCCTGGAACATAAAGTGGTCGTTGCCGGTAATGCCCTCCTCGGGCAGACGGACGATGGTGCTGTGTCCGCCCGCTGCGGTGTAGGCCGCGGTGAAGGCGTCGGCGGTAGAGGACATCATCCCCCACATCCCCGCCGCCGGAACGCCGGTGAACTCCGGGCCGATATAGTCGCCGTAGTAGAAGGTGACGGGAATGTTTTTCGCCAGCAGGGCATTGTAATCCTCGCTGTCCACCATGGGGGCCATGCCCGGCTCGATGGCCACAATGGCGGCGATGTGGTCGGTGTACCGGGCGGTCTCCCAGCCAGGCATCCCACCCTGGGAGTGGGTCACCAGGATGGAGCCTTTTCCGGTGCGCTCATAGACCTCGTCAATGGTGGCGGCAACCGCCTGAGCTACCACGGTCACGTCAATGTTCTGGTCGCCGTTGGCGGCGTCCATGGCGGTGTCCGGGGTCATCTGGCGGAAAAACTGGTCCAGGACCTCCTCACCCTCGGGAAACTGGGAGCCCTCGTTGCGGGTAAACTGGCCGTCCAGGTAGGTGCCGATGCGGAACTGGGTGTACCAGGTCTGATCGGAGGGCTCGGTGGTGATGGTCCCGGCCACAGAGGTCTGGCCCGCCTCACCCCGCCGGGGCTGGTCGATTAGAAATACGCTGTGGCCCATTTTCAGGAACAGGTCGGACCAGCCCTCCCGGCCGTCGGGGGTTGTCATCCAGCCCATGCGGGACTGGCCGTAGCCGTGGAGGAACACCATGGGCAGGCCGGTCTCCTCCGCCGGGATCTGGTAAAACACGTTGGCGTGGTCCACATGGGAGGTGGAACCCTCCCGGGACATATAGTAGTTGGAGACATCAAAGGTGCCGTCCGAGGTCAGCACCGTGCCGCCTGCGGAGAACATCCCCTGCTCCTTGATGACTAGTGCGCCATCGGGCAACACCGCCTCCTGCTGCGCCTCACCCTGGGGGCCACCGGGCGTTTGTGCCGGTGTGCCGTCATTGGGGGGCGTATCACACCCGGCCAGCAGAGACAGGGACATTGCCCCCGCCAGGGCCAGAGAAAGCCATTTCTTGAGTTTCATATCAATTCCTCCTGGTTTTCCAATTTCGTGTTGTTCAGCCAATCCTCCAGCACGTCCATGCTGTATTTCACGTCCGCGCTTCGGATGGGCAGGCCGGGAAGGATACGGGCTCCGGGGCACAGCCGGCGCAGGTCGGCTTCGCTGCGGCCCATGCCGTCCCCCTCGTGGATGCAGAAGGGGAAAATTGTCTTTCCGGAGAAATCCAGCTGCTCCACAAAGGAGATCACCGCCACCGGCAGGGTGTTCCAGTGGTTGGGGTAGCCCAGGTAGACCGTCTCATACTCCCCGAAGCGGTCCGGGAATCCCTTCAGCTCCAGCCGGACGTTGTGGTACAGGTCCTGCCGGGCCTGGTCGATGCAGGTGCAGTAATTGGGAGAATATTCCTGCACCGGCTCAATGCGGAAGAGGTCCGCCTGGGTCAGCATCCGCACCAGACCCGCCGCGATCTCCGTGCTGCCCACGGCCAGGTTCTGAATGCGGCCGTCCACATAGTTCTCTCCCCGCCGGGAGTAGTAGACGATCAGTTTTGGGGTCAATTTCGATTCACCTCCCCGATCACAGCTACATTTTACAAAAAATTCACTTGCATGGGAAGGAGAAAATAGCTATAATGGGTCACACCAAAGGGTTGGAGCGCAGAAGGAGGCTTTTATGTACAATCGACATCTGGACACCTTTCTTCAAACGGCGGACGCCGGAAGCTTTCTCAAGGCGTCGGAGCGGATGTACATCTCTGCCAACGCCGTCACCAAGCAGATCAATCTGCTGGAGGAACACCTGGGGGTGAAGCTGTTCGTCCGCAGCTCCCAGGGGCTGGCGCTGACCGAGGCGGGCAAACTGATCTACGGCGAGGCGAAAAAGCTCATTCGCCACTCCAACCTCATCGTCCGCAAGGCCCGGGAGTTGGAGAAGCCCAAGGAGTACACCATCCGCATCGGCGTGTCCCTGATGAACCCGGCCAGTAATCTGCTGGAGCGGTGGGCGAACGCGTCGGAGCGGTTTCCCAACCTGCGGCCGGAGGTGGTCCCCTTTGAGGACAGCGTCCCCGTCTTTAACGACATACTGGACCACCTGGGGGAGAAAATCGACATCATTTCCTGCCCCTATCAGAGCACCTACTGGGGGGACCGGTACAACTCCTTCCACCTGTGGGACCTGCCCCTGTGCATCACCTGCGCCAAGACCCACCCGCTGGCCAAGCGGGAACGGCTCACCCTGGACGATCTCCATGGGGAGACGCTGATCTGCGCCAACCCCGGGAACAAGCCGCCTCTGGACCCCCTGCGGGCGGAAATTGAGAGAGACCACCCTGAGATTACATTAAAAGGGGTGGATTACATCGACACCAGTACCTTTAATCAGCTGGCCTCCTCCACGGAGTTGCTGCTGTCCGCCCAGTGCTGGAGCGGCGTCCACCCGCTGCTGGCTACCATCCCCCTGGAATGCGGCTATACCCTGCCCTACGGCCTGATCTACGCCAAAGACCCGCCCCAGGAGGTCCTGCAATTCATCATGGCGGTGGGACAGGTGGGGGCAGACTAGAAGAAACCACGCCTCGGCGGTAAACCGGGGCGTGGTTTAGTGTATCGTTTGAAGTAGACTTTAAGTCAAGTGTTTTTTGCTCAATTCCAAAAAAATCGCAGCGCATTATACATATACTCGTTGGCCGCGTTCCCGTCGTGCGAGTAGCCCTCCCGCTCCCGGAAGGAGAGATTGCCCTCCACCTCGCTGTCGGCGAAGGTGAAAACATCCGTCTCTCCCATCGCCGTCACCCCGCTCTTGAAGCCGGAGTAGGCAAAGTCATTGGTCCCCGAGGCCGTGAAAATAAAGAAGTCCTCCGGGCTCTGGCTGGAGCGGTTCACGATATCCGCCATATAGGCCCCGTTTCCAATGGGGCCGCCGCTGGAGGGAGCAAAGTAGCGGAAGTAGTCCAGGCAGTATTCAAAGGTGTGCCAGGTGTTCATGGAACCCATGGAAAACCCGCCGAAGCCCCGATGATCCCGGGAGGCCGTCAGACCTGCCAAATCGGTACTCTCCGCATAGGTGCTGTACCTGAACTCCACAGCGGGGATCAGGTCATTGACCAGCTCATTGTGGAAGTTGCCAGTGAGCCGCAGGGACAGGGAGTAATTGCCGCTGTCCGATTCGCTGGTGTTGTTGTAGGTGGGCAGAACAATAATCAGCGGCTGAATTTTTCCATCCTCAATGGCGTGGTCCATGATGTGCTTGAACTCGTGGGGATCGTCAGACGTACCCATCATGGAAGCCTCATTGCTCCGGCCGCCGTGGCTGAGGTACATGACGTTATACTTCCGGTCCGGAGTATATCCATAGGGCAGGTAGACCCAGGCTGTTTTGGTCAGCTGCCGGGTGTGGTCCTCGTAGGAGAGAGATTCCCAGGTCTGATAGTCCAACCGCTCCAGCGTTCCTGGATGCTCTGCCGGAGTGGTGTAGCCCTCGGGGATGTACTCCAGCTCCGCCGGGATGGTCCCGCTCAAGACGGTGCGTTTTGTTTTGCTGAACAGCCAGTCCATAATGTCCTCGTCCGCGGCGAACAGATTGCCCCCGCCATGCTCATTGTTCAGGCCCTTTTCCGTGAAATAGGACCGCTCCTTGATGTCCAGAACCAGCAGCCCGCTGATTTCCTCATCGGTCAGCCCCTGTTCCTGGTAGAGCTGGTGGAGCGTATCGCAAGCCTTTTGCGAGGGTCCGGAGCCGTAATACTCGTCCTCCCGGCCAACCACCAGATAGACCGGCGTCCGGCTCTCCGCCAGTACCTTCAGGTCCCCGTCCCACTGGGAGCTGCAATGCAGATATGCTGTGAACAGCTCCGGACGCTTGCCCATCACGATGGACATGGTCTCTCCGCCGCCGGAGTAGCCGTTGGCGTAGACACGGGACGGGTCGATGTTATAATGTTTCAAAAAATACTCCGCCAGGGCGATGGTCTGATTGGCAGAGGTCTCCCGCCAGTCGCTGAGCTGGGGCGCAACGACGATCATATCCTCGTGGTACTTTTGGGCCTCAAAGCCAAACTCCTCTGACTGGAGATTGGCCGCAACACCCTGGAAATACAGCCCCTCATAGCCCGGCAGGGTGAAAAACAGGGCGTAGGGCTCGCTGCTGTCGTAGCTTTCCGGGATATAGACGTTGTAGTGGATATCGCCGGCTTCTCCGGCGTGGAGTACATTGTCAATGGTGAATCCCCAGTAGGTTTCTGTACTGAAGGTGACAAAAGAATCGTCTGCACTCTGTATGGAGTGATTTATGCCGCTTGCCAGCGCCTCCGGACTCGCAGCGGCAATCGTCTGAGCAGCGCTGCCGCAGGCGCTCAACATCAGGATGGAGAGAACGGGCAGCATACAAATATGGATCAATTTCTTCATAGCAATCTCCGTTATTTCTGCTCATCCACCGGGGGCACCATGGCCGCATAACGGTTCAGCAGCTCCGGCGTGCTGGTGTAGTAGCGGATGCCCTTATCCAATGCGGCAATGTCGGACATCTCAGCCTCGGTCAGCTCGAAATCGAAAAGAGCAAAATTATCCTTGATGTGCGCCGGGTTCTTGGAACCCGGGATCACAATGTTTCCCGTCTGAATGTGCCAGCGCAGGATGATCTGGGCGCTGCTCTTGTTGTACTTCCGGGCCAGCTCTGTGAACAGCGGTTCCTCCAGCAGGGCCTTGTCCCCATGGCCCAGGGGATACCAGGCCTGAGTCACGATCCCTTCCGAGGACAGGAATTGTTTCAGCTCCTTCTCCTGGTAGTAGGGGTGGACCTCCGTCTGGAGAATGGCAGGCTTTATCCCGCAGATGGACAAAATTTCCTTGATTTGCTCCATATTGAAGTTGGACAGCCCAATGGCGCGGACCTTCCCCTCCTTGTACGCTTTCTCCATCCGTCTGTATCCAGCCGCAAAATTTCCGGCGGGCTGATGGATCAGCAGCAGGTCGATGTAGTCCGTATCCAGCCGGGCGAGGGTCTTTTCCACCGCGTCAGCCTGCTCGTAAAACGAGGGCCACAGCTTGGTCTCCAGAAAGATTTCCTCCCGTTTCAGGCCGGACTTCTTCATGGCCCGCCCCACGGCCCGCTCGTTGACATAGGCGTTGGCGGTATCAATGAGCCGGCAGCCGCAGGACAGCGCGCTGACGCAGGAGGCTTCGGCCTCGTCCGGCGTCAGCAGGAAGGTTCCGATCCCCGCCATGGGCATTTCTGCGCCGTTGTTCAGTTTGATGGTCAGTTGCGTGTTCATGTTTCGTTCCTCCAAATCTAAAATATATTGGCTTTATTCTATCGAAAATCTTCCGGATGTGGAAGGACAAAATAGCGTTACCCGGTCACACCGAGAGGTTGGAGCATAAGCAATGCCCCGGTCCAATGACCAGGGCACAAATATTACTCCCGAATGAAATTGGTGAAGGAGACCGCTTCCTGCTTGGGCGGGGCGATCCCGGCTTTTTCCCCGGCCTCCCTGCACTTGAGGAACCAGGCCATGTTTTTGCCCAGGATACGCATAACCTGCATCCCCTCCAGATCCTGTTTTACCTGGTCTGGAGTGGCCCCGTGGACCATGTTCCAGTACCGGGAGGTAATAATGGGCATCTGCATCAGGCCAAAATACTTGTTCAGCTGGTCCCAGGTGGCGGTGGTGCCCGCCCGGCGGGCGGAGCAAATAGCCGCGGCGGGCTTCAGGAGGAAGCGGTTTCCGCCGCCGCACACGTCAGCGTAAAAGGCCCGGTCCAGGAAGGAGGTGATGGCTCCGCCTGCCGCCGCCCAGTGGACGGGGGTGCCAAACACAAAGCCGTCGAAGTCCCCGGCAATGTTCAAAAAATCGTTTACCTTGTCGTCAAAGGCGCACAGCTTCTTCTGCACACAGGTCTTGCAGGCGATGCAGCCGGGCAGGGGCTTGGTCCCAATCCAGAACATTTGGGTCTCGATGCCCTCAGCGGCCAGGGAATCGGCCACCGCAGTCAGGGCGGTGTAGGTGCAGCCCTCCTTATGAGGGCTTCCGTTGACCAACAATACTTTCATATTTGACACACCTTTCCAATCCTTGAGTTTTTGTTTCCACCCCCTTCGGATTTAGAAACAAAAACTGCCTATTTTCTCACAATTTGGGAGCCGCCGAACACCTGGGACATCTCCATGCCGTCCAGGGCCCGGTCCAGCTCCTCCACCTCGGCGGCAGACAACTCGACCTCAGCCGCCCCGGCGTTCTCCCGCAGGCGTTCCACTTTCCTGCTGCCGGGAATGGGTACGATCCACGGCTTTTTGCACAGCATCCAGACCAGGGAAATCTGGGCCGGGGTGGCGTTTTTACTCTGGGCGGTGTCCTGAATCAGCTCCAGGAGCGCCCGGTTTTTCTCAAAGGCCTCCGGAGTGAACTGGGGCATCACGCTCCGGTAGTCCGTCCCCGGCTCAAAGCGGGAGGTTTGGTCGTACTTCCCGCTGAGCAGACCGTTCGCCATGGGGGAGAAGGCCACAAAGCCCACGTTCAGCTCCTCCAAGACGGGAAACAGGGCCTCGTGCCAGCGGGCCATCATGGAGTAGCGGTTTTGCACCGCCGTCACCGGGCAGACGGCGTGGGCCCGGCGGAGGGTGTCCCCGTCCGTCTCGGACAGGCCCCAGTGGGTGATTTTCCCCTCTTGAATCAAGCCGGCCATCACCCCGGCTACCTCCTCCACCGGGACGTTGGGGTCCCCTCGGTGCTGATAGTACAGTTCGATGTGGTCGGTGTTCAGCCGCCGCAGGGACTGTTCCACGCTCCGGCGGATAACCCGGGGGCGGGAGTCGGGGATCAGGGGGTGGTTGACCTGGCTGGAGGTCATGTCGAAGTGGATTCCGAACTTGGTGGCGATGACCACCTGATCCCGACGGGATTTTAAGGCCGCCCCCACCAGCTCTTCGTTCTGGCTGGGGTCCTGGGGGGTGCCGTAGACCTCGGCGGTGTCAAAGAAGGTGTAGCCCATGTCCGCCGCCTGCTGAATGGCGCGGACGGCCTCGCTCCGCTCCGTGGACGCACCGTAGGCGTGGGAGAAGCCCATGCAGCCCAGCCCGATGGCGGAGACCTCCAGGTCTTTACCTAATATGCGTGTTTTCATTATGTTCCCCCTGATTCGTATCAGATTTCAGTCCTATTTTATCGAAGAACTGCCGGGTATGGAAGAACAAAATAGCGTTACCTGGTCATACCATAAGGTTGGAATAAAAAAGGCCACGCCGCTGGCGTGGTTTTTGGACTGCTTCGGGGGAGCGTATCTGTAGAGGTATACAGATAGCTGCTTTAACAGTCTTTATCTAATTCTTTTTCAATGGCCACAACAAGCGTACTCATTTTTACTTCTAATGCAAGACTTATTCTATAAAGAGTTTCTAATGTTGGCTTTCGTTCTCCACGTTCTATTGCGCTTAAATGCGTCCTTCCTATATCTGCTAATCCGCTTAATACTTCTTGTGTCAATCCTCTTTTTGTTCTGTACCTTGCTATTACTCCTCCAACAATTACAGGGTCTAGCTGCATTTCGCTCATTTCATCACCTCTAGCAAACATAGTAAGCTAGAGTGGGCTTATCTATGAACACATATGTTGACATTTGAATACTTATGTGTTACTCTTTCCCTGGCGATAATCGCACAACAAAATTAGACGGAGGTTGACACAATGAAAAAACTACTAGCATTTATCCTTGCGGCGGCTCTGGCCCTCTCTCTGGTGGCCTGTGGCGGTGGTGGAGATGGGGGAAGAAAAGAGGTAGAATTGACTGCGGACAATATTGAAGATTATCTATCATTAAGCCTTGAGACTTCAAACCTTAGAGCCCATAATATACTCGGCACTAACTTTGGTAGTCTGCAAGATATTACAATCAGTGCCTATGCTGTTCAGGGCGGCAGTTTTAACAATGTTCAAATTACTTTTGAAATTCCGCTTCCAACACTTGGAAGCTCAGTTGAATTGTTTACGGTAGCGGAATCAGATGATGCTTATGATGAAAACAACGAAACTACCTTAACCCTTACTGTTCGTTTACCTGCAAATGGCGAATTTTCTGAGGTTCATACTGTTGGCTCAAGTTTATCATATAATTTAGATGATTATGATATTGAATACATGATAAAAGAGATAAGTGGAACATTCGCTCCTAATTGATATAAAGGCGGTTAGTATTAACAATACTAACCGCCTTGTATTTCTTGTATTGAGAAAAGGCTTTTCGATCAGAAGCACTCCTTAAAAATGTTCAGCACATCCTTGTGGGTCAGTTTGCCGTAGCCGCCGGGGGCCAGGGGAACGGTGTTGGCGATCTCCTCCAGAGATGTTTCCTCGGTGACCCCCAGCTCCCGCAGGGTGGAGGGCAGGCCCAGCTCCCGGATGAACGCGGTCAGGGCATCCACGCCCGCCCGGGCCAGGGCCTTTTCGCTCTTGCCCTGGTTGGAGATGCCCCACACCCGGGCGGCGAAGCGGGCGAACTTGGCCGCTCCCTTCTCGCAGATGGCCCGGTAGTAGGCTGGGTGCAGGACGGCCAGCCCCGCGCCGTGGTTGCAGTCCACATAGGCTGCCAGCTGATGCTCCATCATGTGGCACTGGAAGTCGGTCTGCTTGTTCAGCTTAAGAATGCGGTTCTCCGCCATGGTGGATTCCCACATAAGGTTGCTCCGGGCGTCGTAATCCTCGGGATTTTGCACCGCCGCTCGCAGGTCCCGGATGGTTCCCCGCATGAGGGCCTCGGCCAGATCGTCGGAGACGTTTTCCGCGTCCGGGCCGCTGAAATAAATCTCCATGATGTGGCTGAGGGTGTCAAACCCCCCGGAGATCATCTGGGACTTGGGCACAGTAAAGGTGTAGGTGGGGTCCATGAGGGCGAAGCGGGCGTTGCACCTGGGATAGTCCCGACCGGTTTTCACCTTCAGCTCCTCATTGGTAATGACCGCGCCGCCGTTGCACTCACTGCCGGTGCCGGCCACCGTGACCACCATCCCCAGGGGGAGGGGGTCGAAGTCAATGACGCCGGGCTTGGCCCAGAAGTCGGTCCAGATGTCCCCCTTATAGACCGCGGCCAGGGACACCGCCTTGCAGCAGTCCATCACCGAGCCGCCGCCCACCGCCAGGATGCCGCCAACCCGGTTGTCCCGGGCCAGCTTTGCTCCCTCCTGCACTTTGGCGTAGGTAGGGTTGGGCATGATCCCGGAAAATTCCACCACGTTTTTCCCGGCCTTCACCAGAGTCTCCATGATCTGGTCGTAGACGCCGTTTTTCTTGATGGAGCCGCCGCCGTAGGCCAGCATGACGGTGTCGCCGAAGCCGTCCACCAGACTGGCCAGGAACTCCTTCACGCAGCCTTTGCCGAAGATCACCTTGGTGCTGTTCTCAAAGATAAAGTTGTTCATAGTTGACACTCCTTTTAGGGATTGATTTGTTTTTCCCAAAATGCAACCGCATCATCAAACCAGCCCTCCGCCGCCGTCCCGGTCCCCAGGCCGAAGCCGTGTCCCAGGCCGGGGTAGTGGTGGAACTCGGTGTCCACCCCCATGGCGGACAGCGCCTCAATCCGCCGCTCCATGGTCCGCCAGCTGGCAATGCCGTCGCTGTCCCCCACGCAGGCGAAGGTGGGCGGCTCCCCGTTGGGGTTGTACTCACTGTGTCCGGTGTACTGCATGACCACCGTACCGGGCCGGGGCAGGTCGTCCCCGCCGAAGGCCGCCGGGCCCAAGGAGCCCAGATAGGCCGCCATCCGCGCCCCCGCCGAGCCGCCCCACAGGGAGTAGCAGTCGGTGGACACGCCCAGCTCCGACCCGTTGGCGAACACAAAGCTGATAGCCCGGGCCAGGTCCTCACAGGCCGTCTGGGCCCCGGGACGGTAGATCAGAGCGAAGGCGTTGTATCCCCGCTTGGACAGCTCCAGCGCGTGGGGAAAGCTGTCATGCATGGCCCCCACATAGGCAAAAGCCCCACCAGCATTGCAGATAGCGAAAGGCGCGCCCTCCTCCCCTTTGAAGAAAAACAGGCCGGTGTCCGCCTTGGCCGGGTCAGCGGCTTTCTCCGCGTCGGTGTAGATATCGTAAAAAAGGTTTTCCCCGGCTCCGGCGCGGGCTTTCAGGCTGTTGACAATCTCCACCGTTTTGTCCGGGTCAATGTGGCTGTAGTAGGTGAGGCTCAGCTCTCCCAGCGTCTCGCCCCTGTAGTAATCGTCCTGCACTGGGAAGAGCAAGCGGCCATAGTCCCCGAAAACCGGGTCAGCTATCACATCCGTAATTTTGGTGTTGACTGTCACGACGGACTCCTCCTCAGTTTCAGATATGGCTGGCGGCGGAATATCCTCAGACGCCGCTGTCCGTCCGCCGCATCCGAACAGACACAGGCTGGCCAGCGCGGCCAGCAGATAAACAGGAATGCTCTGCATCGGAATCTCCTCCTTTGCCCCTATTATAAAAGAATTGGAACCCCCTGAGAAGTTCCAATTAGTTATCACTGTATAAACCCTTGAGTTAAGAGTCCCGGGCTGTTGTTTGCTCGCGATAGAGATCATGGCTGACCTGCGCCGCATAGTGGCTTTCCATATACTGCCGCTGTTACGCAGTGTAAGACGAAGGATGTAGCCGCCGCTGCCGCCGAAGGCGCGTCCCTTATGGCAATCCAAACCAATGACCCCAAGATTACGTTGGTTGCCGGTGGGTATCCGCTGTTTTGCAACGGAAAAATCGTTGGCGGAATTGGCGTCGGCGGCGGTTCTGAGCGGGAGGATTGTGAAATCGCTGAGTATGTGGTATCGGTCTTTGAAGAACTGACAAAGTAAGTTTGATTTGCTCCAAAGGCATGATCCGCACAGGTTGGGTCATGCCCTTGGTTTCATTTGATGGCGAAGATTTTGCACATCTCCTTTTGGCGGAGTATGGAACATCTTTTTGTAGTCTCGAATAAACTGAGAAACACTCTCATAGCCAACTTCTGTGGATGCCTCAGTAACACTTGCATTTTCGTTCAGCATCAACCGTCTGGCTTCGGTAAGCCTTAATCGCTTTTGGCATTGTAAAGGCCCCATTCCTACTACACTTTTGAATTTTTGGTGAAATGCCGAAACACTCATGTTTTTTCGGGCAGCCAATTCTTCAACGGTAAAAACTTCTTTATAGTTTTGCTTTATCCAACTATTTGCTTCATATATCTCCCCGGCCTGCTGAATACCAATCATACTTTGTAAAAATTGTTTTCCACAAGTGCCGCAGAGCGCGTAAAAAATGATCTCTCGCTTGAGATGCTTTGCCATATATGAAAGCTGGTCATTTTCCCCAAGCATAGACAGTAATCGAGAGACAGCATCAATGATATGAGCATCAGAGTTTTCCATACTCTGCGGAAGCACCTTTTCTGCCATAACTCTTTCGACTAAATCCCCCTCTATTTCCAAAGCGATAGAAACTACATCATCCAAAGTGAAATTGATTGATAGCGCAAGGAAATCCTCTTGTTCCGAAAAGGCCAGTGCGTAACCAGAGGTCGGTGTATCAATGGCAGAAATAGAATACTGTCCTGCTACATAATCCATAATGCCTGATGGCGTATAAAGCCTCATTGAGCCAGCAATCAAAAGATACAGATACGGTATACTGCTGTCTGGCATTTTGATTGGATTTGCCGTCTGCCTATATAGTGTAAGATAGGGGACCTTCGTCTGGAAGGAATCAAAAGAATTTGTAAATGACCGGATAGTGTCCCCCATTTTGGGGATTTTTTCAATCACAAATGGTTGCCTCCTGCATTGTTTTCTAAATTATATCACAAAAATTACTATCTGCCCAGCAGCAGAAAAGAAAAAACCGTTGTAAACAAGACCACCGTTCCCTGTTAAAATTTCAGACGAATTACGGCACTGCCTACCGTGATCTCATCCCCGCTGCGCAATCTCCGGCTCTTCTGAATTTCCTCCCCGTTGACCCGTGTCTCGCTGGAGGTATTCAGCGCCTCTGCATACACCGCACCCTCCACAGAGAACAGCCGAACATGCCGGGGGGCGGTATTTTCGCTTTTTACCGCAATATCGCAGTTCGGATCGGCACCGATTATCAGTTCGTCCAGCAGCTCCAGTTCCTGTTGGTTCTGTCCGCTGTCCAGTTCTCCCCGGACCAGCTCCAGGCGCATATAGATCCCTGACGGCCAGACAGAGCTGTTCGGAACAGCGGGTTTCTTCCGCAGAAGTACAGCTCCCGCAGTTATAACAGCCAGCACCGCAGCAGCAATCCCTGCAATCAGTCCAACCGGCAGCCTCTTTTGGGCGGCGGCAGGGGCGGACGGGCCGGCCCCGCCGCCGGGCGTCTGGGCCGGTGGTTCCTGATGCTCCGAGGGCTCGACGGCGGGCTGCGCGTCCGTCAGTTCCGGTATCTCCACCTCTGTCTCCGCCCGGCAAATCAGTTCCCCGCCGGAGGCGAAGGTGACAGATATCTGCTCTGTGCCCCCCTCAGAGGGATAGCCCGACAGGTCAAAGCCGGTGACATACAGTCCGCCGCTGCTCTCAGCCAGCCGGACAGCGGCCTCCTCCGCCGTCCGGATATCCGCCTCCTGATGAATACCGCCTGATGCGGAGGCCAACCGTCCCAAACTGTCCAATGACACCCGGTCTTTCCCCAGCCCCACCGAATGGAGCATCACATCGGAGTGCTCCACCCGCTCCAGCAGCTCCCCGTAGGGCACGCCTCCCTGGGGGTCGTACTGCACCGCGTCGGACAAAATCACCATGCACCGCAGCTCGTTCCGCTCCCGGGGCGTCTCCTCAAAATAGTCCAGCGCCTGGCTGATGGCGGTGTGGAGCCGGGTGACTCTCTCGTCGAAGGGGAGCGTCCCCACCCGCTCCGCCAACTCCCCGGCGGGGACATCCTCCTCCACAACGTTGAAAGCGTCTCCGAAGGTGGCCAAGATGAAGCGGGTGTTCTCCCCCCCGGACTGGGACAGCGCCTGGACAAAGGTCTCGGTCTCCTCACGAAAGGCGGGCATAGAGGTAGAGTTGTCCACCAGCAGCAGCCAGGTCACCGGAGCCCCCGCCTGACGGACGGTCTCCAACCGGCCGGTGGCGGAGAAGGTCTGCCCGCCCACCTTGGCCTCCGCCTTGGTGACGGGCTTCTCCATCCCGTCCATGGACACATAGGTGTACAGCGTCCCCTCGCAGACAAAGGCCCGGACAATCTCCGCGCTGCCGGCGGCCAGGGCATTGACGCACAGCGCAACGGCCAGCCCCAAGGAAAGGGCCAGGGATGCAAATTTTTTCATAGCTCCTCCACAAATACGCAAATCAGGGAAAAATTGTCGTTCCTCTCCGGTGTGCGCCGGATTTGGCGCAGCAGCATATTCCGTGCCCACTGCTCCGGCGTCTCCGATTTCAGCAGATCAGCCAGCATCTCCTCCCGGTAGACGTACTCCCAAAAGCCGTCGGAGCACAGCAGAAAGGCGTCCCCGGGCAACAGGTCCGCCTGGCCCGCCTCGGGCTTGCAGGGCAGTTTTCCCAGTGCCCGCAGCAGACTGGACCGGTCGTCGTCGTGGCAGATGTCCATATAGGAGATCTCACCGCCCAGATACTTCATAAAGGTGACCGAGTGGTCCCGGGTCTCCTGGGTCAGCGTCCCGCCGGAGAAGCGGTAGAGCCGGGAATCTCCGATGTGCCCCCATACTGCCCGGTCTCCGCCGATGGACAGGACCACGGCGGTGGTCTTCATCTCCTCCTGGCCAGGCTCCCCCTGTCCTGACATAACCGTCTCGTTGGCTCGCTGGAACAACTCCAGCAGGTCCTCATGGCCGGGGGTGCTGTCCAAGCAGCCCTGAAAGAGGATGTCCGCCGCCAGGGCGGAGGCCACCTCGCCCTTTCCGTGCCCCCCCAGGCCGTCGGCCACCACAAAGACACCCCAGCCCTCCCCGGCAAAGCAGCGCACGCTGTCCTCGTTGTGGTCCCGGCCTCCCCGGTTGGTAAAGCAATAGGCTGAAATTCTCATGGCTTACTCCAGATCCACATAGACGGTGTTGTCCGCCTCTCCCAGATAGAAGGAGCTCTTGGGCGGCAGCTTTACCGGGGTGTTGGGGGCAATGCGCTGTCCGTTGGACAGGAAGGTGCCGTAGGTGGAGTTCAGGTCGGTAACCACAAACTGACCCTGGTCGAAGTACACCTGACAGTGCTTATTGCTCACACCGGGGGTGCCGTCCTGATAGACCAGGCGGCAGACCGCCGCGTCCCGGCCGATCTGCACCGGCTGGCCGTGGAGCTGGACCACCATCCCCCCGTGCTGGGGGGCCATGGAGCGCAGGACGGGGGTCCCTCCCTTCTCCGTCTTCTGTTCCGGGTCGCTCTGGACGGGCTTCTTCTTTCTGCTCAGCACTACAGCCACAATCACAATCACCGCCACAACCGCCGCGCCGATGCCCATATAGAGCATGGTATTGCCGCCGGATTTGGCCTCAGCGGTCAGGGTATAGGGGATGCTGTTCTTGTCCAGCAGGGGCAGGACCTCCGCCACGCTGACGGCGTAGAACAGGTTGGAGTCCAGCTTGGAGCCGGCGGTGTTGATGCCGATCACCGCCCCAGTGCCGTCAATGAGGGGACCGCCGGAGTTGCCGCCCCCCAAGGATGCGTCGGTCTGGATCAGCTTGCGGCCGGTGCCGCTCTCGGTGAGGAAGCGGCTGATGCTGCCAGTGGTGACGGTGGCGTCCTTCTGGCTGAAGGAGTTCACCGCCTGAACGGTCAGGTCGGCGGCGGCGGGGTAGCCCACGGCGTAGGCTTCGCTGCCCAGACTGTCCTCGGGAGGGACCCGCATCTGCAACGAAACCCGCTTGTCTGTGACGTCCGCCAGCCGGAGGATGGCCACATCCTTCTCCGCATCGTAGTCCACCAGGTAGGCCTCCGCCTCGTCGTCCTTGTCAAAGCGGACGTGGAGCTCCCCGCCCCCCAGCGCCTTGCCCGCCAGGATGAACTCCTCCACCACATGGCAGTTGGTGACGATGTACTGGGGATCTTCCCCTGCCTTTCCCACAAAGAAGCCGGTACCCCGCCAATAATTCATGGTTCCGTCCCGGTCGGGCGCGCCGGTGGTAATCATGACAATACCGTCCAAAGAACCCTGGTTAAAGTCAGCAAACGCTGGCAGGGCACTTATGCTGAGGACCAGCACAGCCAGCAGCGCCACGGCAAAATGATGAATCCGCTTCATTTACAGCTCTCCATTCTTTCTGATGATTGATACGCGATCAAAACACCGGTGTAATTGTCCTGCCCTAACACGCCTTTTTCCAAAACCATCTGCTCCAGCAGGGCACAGCCCTCCTCCGGCTTCAGGGACATACACTCCATCAGCTCGGGCGGGGTGAGTACGCCGCTGATGCCGTCGGAACACAGCAGGAGTACGTCTCCTCTTTGCAGCTCCATGGGCCGCAGGCTCAGGTCCACCTCGGCCAGCCGGTCAATGCCCACAAAGGAGGTCAGCCGGGGGGCGTCCGGGTCGGACAGGGCCCGCTGTTTGTCCATAGGCTCCCGCTCCAGCTCCTGGGAGAGAAGCTGATTGAGGCAGGTGTGCTCCCGGTTGAGCTGGAAGACCCCGCCGTTTCGCATGAGAAAAATCCCGCTGTCCCCCACACTGAGCCAATGGAGGAGCCCCTTCCGGATGTGGACGGCCACCAGAGTGGTCCCGCTGCGGCCGCCAAAACACTGGAACACGCTGTCGCTGACAGTGTGGACGCTGCGGTAAAACCAGTCAGGGATGTCCTCTGACTCCCGCTTCTGGAACAGCTGGAGAAAGCACTCCGCCGCCCACTGGCTGGCGGCTTTGCCGTCCTCCATGCCGCCCATGCCGTCGGCCACCAGGGCCAGCAGCCCCTGGGTCTCCTGGAGTTCCAGGTCAGCGGCGTTGACAATGGCGAAGGAGTCCTCCTGTCGCTCCCGCTCCCCCTGGCCCTGGACGTTGGCCACACGGATGGCCGGCGACTCCTCCGCCGGTGGCTCAGACTCCGGCGGCCTGGCCTTTTCCCGGGAAAACAGCTTAAACAGTCCCATCCGTCTCCTCCATCCTCCAGGTGAATCGCTCGCCGCACAGGGGGACAAACAGCAGCTTGGTTTCCCCGAAGTCGATGAGGTCGTAAGCCTTCAGCGGCATGGGGGTGAATACCTCCTCGTCGTTGAGGTAGACGATGTTCCGTCCCTCGCCGGGGAGAATGTTGAAGCGATTTTTCTTGTCGCTGTAGCTGATTTTGGCGTGGTTCTCGCTGGATATTTTCAGGTCGCCGGTGATTACAATGTCCATCCGCTCACTGCGGCCAATGGAGTTCATCCCGCCCCGGATGGTGTAGCTCTTGCCCCGGCTGGGGCCGGCCACACAGGCCAGCCAACCCACCACCGGGTCGAATCCCATCTGGGACTGCATCATGCCTACTGTCTTGCCCGCCGCCGTCACGCTGACGCCGAAGCCCGGCGGGGGAGCGGTCTGGGCCGGCTCCGGCTGGGGGACGCCGTAGCCCCGGGGCGGGGCGGTCTTCTGGGCGGCGGTGACCGGAATGGCCCCGGACAGGGGGGCGGTTTTCTGGGGTGCGGTCACCGATAGCCCGCCCACCGGCGCGGTCTTACTGGGCGCGGTCACAGCGGTGCCGCCCACCGGCGCGGTCCGGTTGGGCGAGAGCACCGAGCGGCCAATGGGGGCGGTCCGTCCGGCGGAGACCGCCGTGATTTTCTGCCCGCCGTTGCAGTAGGGGCAGGCGGGGTACTTGTCCGGGTCGTAGAGGTGGCCCCGGCCGCATTCGATCTGTGCCATGGTAAAATCCCTCCTTTTTAATCTCTTCCGACAACGGTTGCCACATGGTCCACCGGGGACCAATCGGTAATTTTCGCCCCACTCACATCGCTGATTATCAGAGTATCTAAGTTTTTCAGCTCTCGCAAGGGGGAGATATCCGTCAATCCCCCAACTCGCAGCGTCAGTGATTGCAGCTTTTGCATTTCAGACAGCGCAGACAGACTGGAGATGGAACAATAGATTACGCCATTCTCCTGGACATAGTTGTCTACATTGATGGAAAGGTCCTCCATATTCGTCAGCCCCGCCAAAGGCATCAGGTCTACCGGTTCCTTGCCGATATTGCTGGTCACACGGATGTACAGCCTTTTGAGATTGACCAGATTTTTCAACGGCTCCAAAGAGGTAAAGGAGTCTCTCTCCATAGACATATAGCCGTCTTCCAGAGATAGGGATTCCAGCTTGGTCAAGTTTTGCAGCGGCGTCAGGTCCTTGACGCTGTGCGGGATACTGATGGTAGTCAGTTCTGTCAGATTTGCCAAAGCGGAGATATCATAGGACCCCATTCCCTGAGCCGTGATTGGCAGACGCAGAACCTCCAGCCCGGTCAGCCCGGACAGAAAATCCAGATTTTCATAGATCGCATTTTCTCCGCTGATCTCCAATTGTTCCAGTTGGGTCATCTGCGATACCCACTGCAAATCCGTCATTGAATTGGAATACATTCTCAGGCGCTTCAGATTTGCCATACCCTGAATGGTTTGCAGGTCCTCTTCGGTAAAGCTGATCCTGCCCAGATCGTTCAGATCCAGCTCCTCCACGTTAGCGCTGTACTCTCGTCCGGCAATGGTGACCTTGGGCCCCAGCATATCTATCATGGGGATAAGTCCGCCGCCCCCTCCGCCTCCGGTCCCGGGGGCACTGGAATCGGGGGACATCCCCCCGCCGCCCCGGCCTGCCAGAAAGGCTCCCACGCCCACAACCACCACCAGCGCCGCGGCGACCCCGGCAATGAGGGCGGTTTTGGGTTTTTTCTGCGGGGCGGGGGCGGTCTGTCCGGCGGCGGGCACGTCCACCACCAGCTGGTTCTCGATGGCGTCCAAAAACTCGGCGGCGGACTGGAACCGGTCCTCCGGCTGGACGGCCAGGCCCTTCAAAATCGCCTTGTCCAGCCACTCGGGGATGTCCACCCCCGCCTGGGAGACGGGCACCAGCTCGTCGTGGTCCAGCCGCTCCAGAGACTCCGGGGGCAAGTAGCCCGTCAAAGCGGCGTAGAAGCAGGCGGCGCAGGAGTACACGTCGGTGTAGGGCCCCTGACGGCCCCGGCGGATGTACTGCTCCTTGGGGGCGTAGCCCACCTTCAAGATCACGTCCAGGCTCTTGCTTTTGTCCCCGATACTGTACCGGGCCGAGCCGAAGTCCAGCAGCTTCACGTTGCCGTCCTTGGATATGTAGATGTTGTCCGGGGTCACGTCCCGGTGGATGAAGCCCTCGGCGTGGACGGCTGTCAGCGCCCGCAGGACGGGGATCATCACGTTCAGCGTCTCGTCCACGCTGACCTTCCCGCCGTTGTTGGCGATGTAGCTCTTGAAGCTCACGCCCTCGATGTAGTCCATGACGAAGTAGGAGGTATCGTTCTGGTCGAAGTAGCTGGACACGCCCGCGATGTTGGGGTGGCCGATGAACTTGGCCAGGGTCCGGGCCTCCTCCTGGAAACGCTCCGCGCCATAGGTGAAGTCGTCCGCCCGGGTGTCCATAGCCACTGAGACGGTGGTGCCCTCGATACGGGTGGCGATCTCGTTAGGCATATACTCCTTGATTGCCACTCTCGCCTGGAGCTGGGTGTCGAAGGCTACATAGGTGATGCCGAAGCCGCCCTGACCCAGCACCCGGCCCACAATATAGCGGTTATTTAAGACGGTTCCCGCCCGCAGGGCTACCGGGAATTTTTGGCGGTTCTCCTCCAGGTCAAAGCCGCAGTGGGGGCAGGGGGCGGCTGGGTCGGCTATCGACCGGAAACAGTTATAGCAGAGGGTTTGAGTGGTGGCTGACATGGCGGTCTCCTCCTTTAAAACAGCGTCTTTTCATTCTCGGAAAACAGCTTGTCGTTGACCTCCGTCAGAGGCGTGCGATGGAGAATGCCGTGGCCAATGATGGCATCCCGTTTCAGTTTGAGATAGATGGGGGCATAGCCCACCTGTTTCAGAAGCCGCTGAGTATCCTCCAGACTGACCTCCATGCTGACACACAGGCACAGCAGCCGGTCCCGGGATGGCCTGCGCCGCCCGGAAAAAACCTGGTGGAGGTAGACCTCGCTCATCTCCGCCCGCCGGGCCAGCTCCGCCTTGGACAGGCCGCATTTCTCATAAAGATTTGTCAGAAACGTGGATACGTCCACATCCGCGAAGTACGCCTCGTTTTCTGTGATATACTGGTCCAGGTTGGGCTGGTTCATCAGCTCCTGACTCAAATCTCCGGTGGACTTCTCCTTCATATCCCGTCATCCCCTTTACTTCTCTCAGAGAAGCAGATATAATATAGTCACAATTGTACAAAACTCTGCCGTCAGATACAATATGCTGGCTGCATAGTGTTTTAATTTTGGGGTGATCGTCATTTATTCCTGGCTGTCAGAACAACTGCGGACCGAATTTGAGGAGGTCCGCCTTTTAAAAGAGAGTCCCCGGGGCAGCGTGCGGCTGATCCAGCATCGGGCCACCGTCCGGCAGTTCATCCTCCGCCGTTTTACCGGCAATGGGGAGGTCTACCAACGGCTGCTGGACTGCTCCTGCCCCTATCTGCCCACCGTCTATGAGGTGGCGGAGCAAAGTGGGGAAAATATTGTAATTGAGGAATTCATCCAGGGGGACACCTTGGACTTTTTGCTGGAGGGGGCCCTGTTCACCCTCGCTGAGACCAGGAGAGTTATCCGGCAGCTGTGTCAGGGGCTGTGGGTGCTGCACTCCATGGCCGCCGTCCATCGGGATATCAAGCCGGAGAACGTGATTCTGCGCGGAGGGGATGCGGTGCTCATTGACTTCGACGCCGCCCGCCTCCACAAGCCAGAGGCGGAGGCGGACACCCAGATTCTGGGCACCACCGGCTTTGCCGCCCCGGAGCAGTACGGTCTGGGCCAGTCGGACACCCGGACGGACATATACTCCCTGGGGGTGCTGATGAATGTGATGCTCACCGGCCAGCACCCCTCCAAGCGGCTGGCCGAGGGCCGGATGGGCCGGGTGATCCAGCGGTGTACCCAGGTCAATCCGGCCAAGCGGTACAAGGATGTGCTGCACCTGATGGAGGCGATTTGAGATGAAATCCTGTCCTCACTGCTCCGCCTCCATCCACAAGGAGGCGTCCTTTTGTCCTCATTGCGCCCGGAGCGTCAACGACCGCCGGGAAATTCATCCGCCCAGGCGGCTGCCTGGGCGGGCGCTCCAGAGCGCCCTGATGGTCCTCCTTGTCCTGGCTGCGGTGCTGACGGCCTGGCTCTATACCCGGCCCAAGGTCTACGACAACGGCACCGCTGAAGTGATCTACACCGACAGCGGCGGCTCCTATCAGCTCCTCCTCAACTATTTCGGCGACCGATTCCAGCCCATGACCGACTACTCGGAGGAGTTGGAGGAGGGGACCACCGCCAACAAGCCCTCCCGCCTGTTCGTCAACCATGTGGACACCGGAGTCAACGCCAAGGAGGCCTTCCTGCGCAAGGTGGAAGATATCACCGTGGAGCTTCTTCAGGGGAGCGACGGCCCCGAGCCCTGGCAGTATACGCCCCCTCAGGTCTACGACTTCGCCCCGGAGGCCGCCCGTGCCAGCATCCTCACCTACACCGGCCACAGCGGCGATATGGAGCTGCGCTGGACTATCCGTATGCAGAACGGCGACACCATCCACCTGTACCAGCGGATGGTGCTGGGGGTGGTCCCCACCCGGCACTTTTACCCAGAGGACGCACCGATGGACACTATGGAGGACCTTCAGTTCCTGGTAGATGAGGTCAACGAGACTATTCCCGCCAATATCATCGTCTACCTCCACCTGCCCGCCCTCACCTACGAGGGGAGCTTAGTGCTGGAGGGGCGGTCCATGAACCTGGTGGGAAGCGAAAGCCCGGACGGGAGCCGGACCACCTTCACCGACACCCTCCAGGCCACTGCCCAGAAGGGCTACATCTGCCAGTTCAACGGCATCGACTTTGTGGGTGGCGGAGAGGGCGTTGGGGTATCCGCCTCCGCCCGGATCAACTTTACCGACTGCCGCCTGTCCGGGTGGCGCACTGGGGTGCTGTGCTATGGCGACTCCTGGGTTAATGCCAAAAATTGCGTCTTTGAGAACAACGCCGTGGGTTTCCACTTCAACTCCGTCAGCGACAACCCAAACGACCACATGTACAGCGGCAACCTGTTTCAGGGCAACGAGACCGCCGTGCTGCTGGAGAGTGTCCCCAGCGACCAGGCCCTGTATTTTGACGGCACCCGCTTCTCCCGCAACAGCACCGACATCGACAACCGCTGCGGCCACGAGGTGAGCATCGCCAACGCGATTTTTGAGTGAAAGAAGGAGCACAGAAAAATGGCTGAAAAAGACGTCTCCAAACTCTGCCCCCATTGCGGCACTCCGCTTGCGGGTGCCCTTTGAGATGTCCTTCTCCTTTCCCGAATCGTTGTGCTCCGGCAACGGAACCGACACAGACTACCTGTACATCTGCGTTCTGGGTCAGGAGATTGTACAAGCAGGTGGTCTGGATGATATTCTCTCCGAGTTGAATGCCCAGGTCCGTAACCCCAACCAGCTCACCACGCTAGCGAACATGGGAAAGATCGATGTTCTGCGGAGTGACAAACTGATCCACAGCTACCTCGATCTACTGTGAGAATCGAAGCACCTGCCAATGCTGGCCCAGCTACAAGACCATCAGTAGAGCAGTATAGATGAGCGCCAACACTGTTCGCAAATGTGTGTGCGAATTGAAGGAGCGGCAGGCAAAACCGGCTTGTAGAGTTTGTTGTCCCGCATGACCGCAAAAATAACTGCGGTCATTTGCAAAGCATCCTGTTCCATCCCGGTGTCCAGCAGGGAACGAATCAGTCCTACCGACCGAACTTCCTGCTCCTGATCGATCGGTTCACCATCCGTACCATGGGGACACCAAATCAATCCGGACGCTTCATAGCTGCTGAGCAGAGATTCACTGACGCTGAAATCGCGGCTCACCTCCGTTCGTGTCATTTGCACCTCCACCTCACAAAAAAATACAAGCATTGTCAAAAACTTGGCTGTTCACCAACTTTTTGAACCATGCTTGTATTATAGAGCCACGGCTTTAATATGTCCGATGCTCGCAAGGTACGGCTATCTATTATATTTAGCTGTGCAGTGGGTGAACAAAGGGGGATTTCTATGGAACTTCGTGTTTGCGCTATTTTTATTGGCAGCCAGAGAAGAAAATATCACCAGAGCGGCGGAACTGCTTCATGTCACCCAGCCCACCCTTTCCCGGCAGTTCATACAGTTGGAGCAGGAACTGGGAACAAAGCTCTTTCATCGTGGGCAACACAGCATCACCCTGACGGATGACGGGATACTGTTGAAGCGGCGGGCGCAGGAGCTGATCGACCTGGCCGGCAAAACAGAGCGGGAGTTTGTGAAAACCGAAGGTTCCCTCACCGGTGAGCTGTCCATTGGCAGCGGCGAAATCCTGAGTATGCACACGCTCTCTCAATGGATCGCAACATTTCGTCAGGAAAATCCGCTGGTGCAGTACAATATTTACAGTGCTACTGCCGATGAGATCAAGGATCGTCTGGAAAAAGGGATACTGGATATGGGCCTTCTGGTGGGGCCAATGGACATCTTGTCAGCCATCAGGAACTTTTATAGGATATTATTAAATCCTCCGAACCCATTGAAAACAAAAGGATTTAAGCAAGTCAATAACTCAATCCCTGTTGTCCGGTCCTGCCCCCTTTTAAGGGCTTCGCGGGAGCTGGCAAGGGAAAAATCGAGGGAGATATAGGATTTTGGAACGTCAAGGATAAGGCAAGCGTGGGCTGTCGTGATGTGACCAA
>NZ_QWKI01000156.1 GCF_009911645.1 Pseudoflavonifractor sp. 60 | reverse complement strand
CAACAAACTTGCACCCTATATCAGCCCAAAACTTCATACAAGACAGGAAAACGGACATCGGAAGATGCCCGTTTTTTTCATTCTCAGGAGGTGAGAAATTTTGAACAGCCCCAACACTTCCCGTTCAAAGTGAGGGATGATGAAGCCATGAAGGAGACCACGGAGAGTGTGAAAGAGTATGGTGTGCTGACCCCGGCCATTGTCCGGCCCCGCGAGAAGGGCGGCTATGAGATCGTGGCGGGCCACCGCCGTAAACATGCCTGTGAGCTGGCTGGCCTGCCCGCTCTGCCCGCCCTGGTCCAACAGCGATTTGAGCTTATCAACAGCAGCCACATTGAGAAGGTTCTGGACGGCATCCGGGAGAACACCACCCGCGTCTGGAATACCAGGGCCTATTTGCTGGCGGCGCTGTTCAACGCGCCTGCCACCACGGACAATCACTACACGATGCTGGTCAACCACGACCTCTACGGCGGCAGATAGCCGCGCAGGAGAAAGGAGCGTTCCATGAAGCGACCCCTTGCTTACATCACCGCCGCCTGGAGCGGCAACGAGTACGAAAACGCCGAGACCGCCGCCCGGTACTGCCGTCATGAGTGAGCTGCACCGCATGAACGACAGT
>NZ_QWKI01000155.1 GCF_009911645.1 Pseudoflavonifractor sp. 60 | reverse complement strand
TTCCGGCGGGCCAGAAAGCTCATCCGCCGCCTGTGCGCCAACTATGACGGAGGAAACTGCCTGCCGCTGGACGACGGCGACCCCTGCCCCTGTCCTCAGCTCATTTCCCCCACGCTGATCCGCAAATACTTTCGCGCCAAAGGCAATCGGGCCGTGTACTGCGGCCCCTGCGCTCAAAAGGAGCGCAGGCGAAAGACCCGCGACCGGGTGCGCCGCCACAAGGGATAACTGTTGACCACCACCTGCATTATGTCTTTGTACACCCGCGCAGATCCGCCGGGATGAGGAACGCTGATTTTTCCACCGTTCCAGAGGGCCGCAGGCCCGACAAAAAAGCGTTCCGCAGGAACGCGCAGCCAGCCCCGGCACGGGGCTGCTCAAAGGGGGTTGGGGGCGCTGCCACCAACAAGCAGATTGGACCTCCCGCCTATGGCGGGAGGTCCAATTTTGCATCGTGGGTCCCACGATGCCCTGTTTGCCCCGTTTGTCGGAAATTTCCGATAGTCCCGTTTCTCCACCCCCCGTTCTTTCCATCCTTCGTCCCCGCGTCCCGGCGTGAAACCGCCCTTGCGCCGTTGGAAATCCGTGGTATAATGGACAGAGAAAACGATCCAGGAGGGCCACATCATGCCGGAACATCTC
>NZ_QWKI01000154.1 GCF_009911645.1 Pseudoflavonifractor sp. 60 | reverse complement strand
GAGGCCGGCTTCGGTGAGTACACCCGGGAGTTTACCGCCGCCGACTTCAAGCCCGGCGACATTATGAGCATGAGCGGCCACTGCTGGATCTGCCTGGGCACCTGTCCCGACGGCAGCATCGTCATCGCCCACTCCACCCCCTCCGACAGCAAGAACGGCAAGGGCGGCGGCGGCATCCAGATTTCCGGCGTCAGCGATACCCCCAACAGCCAGGCCTATCAGCTGGCCAAGTTCTACATGGAGAAGTATTATCCTGAGTGGAGCTCCCGGTATGACGCTGTCCAGCGGGGCATGAGCTATGTCACCAACATCAGCAACAGCAACAACGGCAAGTTCTCCTGGACCATTGGTCAGGACGGCCTCACCGACCCCGACGGTTTCCGGGATATGAACGCGGAGCAGGTCCTTCAGGCCCTCTTCGGTGAAACCGAGAGCGTTCTGGGTGTGGCCGACGGCACCTACTCCAATGTGGTCTACGCTGGCATCCCCGGTCTGGGCACCTTCGGCGCCTTCACCTGGGACGACGACTTTACCCGGTGGGTGGACAAGCCGGACATGGTCCATGGCTTCTACATGGACGGCCAGCTGAAGACCCTCCAGATTGCGACCCCCGGCGCGGTGGATGAGGACGGCTGCAAGCCCGCTTCCGCCTATGTCCTCCAGAACAAGCTGGCTGAGGGCTATGTGTACAATATCACCGTAGCCAAGGGCGTGGTGACCGCAGTGGAGCCCGCCTCCGGCGTGGAGGGCACCGTCACCAGCGTCTCCGCCGATAGTATTACAGTGGACGGTAAGACTGTGGCGCTGGACAGCGATACGCAGTTCTACGCCATCACCTCCCAGGCGGGCGGCGCTCAGGTGAAGCCCATCAGTGCCTCTGAGCTGCGGGGCAAGACCGTGAAGGCCTACGGCAATCCCGCCAAGGTGGTTTATCAGGCCTTCGTAGCCAAGCCCTACACCCCGCCCGTCCAGGGCACTCCCGGCCAGCGCACCCTGAAAAACTTCCTGGCCACCGCTATGACCCCTGTGGGTACCGGCCTGTATGTCTACGGCGGCACCTGGAACTGGGAGGACGGCGACAACACCGAGGGCTATGGCTCCAGTCTCCAGGCGCGGACCATCGGCATCCCCCAGACCTGGATTGACTTCTTCCAGCAGCAGAATACCGATTTCAGCTACTTGGGCGATGACTACACCTCCAGCTACTATCCCCACGGCGGCTGGAATCAGTACTACTACGCCGGTGTGGACTGCTCCGGCTATGTGGGCTGGACCGTCTACAACATTATGAATACCAAGTCCTTCCAGCCCGACCAGCCCTACTATGTGGGCTACGCCAGCAACCGGGGCACCGCCCTGGAGAAGGCCGGCATGGGCACCACCACCAAGACCTTCACCGCCGCCGACTTCAAGCCCGGCGACATCTTCTGTATGAGTGGCCACGTGTGGATCTGCCTTGGCGCCTGTCCTGACGGCAGCCTGGTGATCCTCCACTCCACCCCCTCTGACAACCGCAACGGCACTGGCAACGGCGGCGGCGGTATCCAGCTCTCCGGCCTCAGCGACAAGCCCAACAGCCAGGCCTATCAGCTGGCCAGGCAGTACATGGAGAAGTACTATCCCCAGTGGAGCGCCCGGTACGCGGCGGTGCAGAAGAGCTACACCGACTATGTGGATATGGGCAGGAGCGGCACCGGAAAATTCTCCTGGAAAATCAGCTCTGAGGGTCTCACCGACCCCGACGGCTACCTGACCAAGAGTGCCGAGGAGATTTTGAAGGACCTGTTTAAGGACGCTACTGTTCCCGGCGGCGGCTCCGGCGGTTCCAGTTCCGGCGGCAGCAGCTCCGGCGGTTCCAGCTCCAGCGGCAGCAGCCGGCCCGGCACCTCTACCAAACCCGGCACCCCCACAACGCCCACCGACCCCAGCGGACCCAGCACCTCCGGCGCGCCCACCGCGTCTGACTACGTTGACGTGCCCGCCGGCGCTTACTACACCAACGCTCTGAACTGGGCGCTGGAGAAGGGCATCACCGCCGGTACCGGAGCCAACACCTTCGGGCCCGACTCCCGGTGCAGCCGCGCCCAGATCATGACCTTCCTGTGGCGTGCCGCCGGTTCTCCCACCGTCAGCGGCGGACCTACCTTCTCCGATGTGGCCGATGACGCCTACTATGCCGCTGCCGTCCAGTGGGCGGTGGCTCAGGGCATCACCTCCGGCACCGGCGCGGACACCTTCAGCCCCGACGGCACCTGTACCCGCGCTCAGGCCGTGGCCCTCATCTATAAGGCCCTGGGCTCCCCCGAGGTCAGCGGCACCAACGGCTTTACCGATGTGGACAGCAATGCCTACTACGCCAACGCCGTCCAGTGGGCGCTGAGCAAGGGCGTGACCTCCGGCACCAGCGCCACCACCTTCAGCCCCGACTCCCAGTGTACCAGAGCACAAATTGTCACCTTCCTCTTCAAAGCCTTTGAAGGCTGACCCCAGCAAAAGAGACTGCCTCCCACGGGCAGTCTCTTTTTATTTATGGAGGCGCCGTCCCTCGTTTTTGAGTTTGGCGAAGCGGGTCGGGATTGACCCGCTGGCACTGCTTCTACTTGAAATTTGAAATAGAAGCAGTCGTCCTAAGACAATCCCCCGCCTTCGCTTCGCTCAGGGGCCCCCTTTGCCAAAGGGGGCAAGCGGCTGCGCCGCTTGTGGGGCCCTGCAA
>NZ_QWKI01000153.1 GCF_009911645.1 Pseudoflavonifractor sp. 60 | reverse complement strand
CTGCCGTTGACAATCCCCCGCCTTCGCTTCGCTCAGGGGCCCCCTTTGCCAAAGGGGGCAAGCGGCTTCGCCGCTTGTGTTGCCCTGCTTCGCAGGGCTCATCCTCCGTCCCGCCCGCAGGCGGCCTGGCCCCTTTGAAAAGGGGATCCGGCGAAGCCGGTGGGGATTGATTTGCTGGCATTACTTCTACTTGGAATCTA
>NZ_QWKI01000152.1 GCF_009911645.1 Pseudoflavonifractor sp. 60 | reverse complement strand
TCCCCCGCCCCAGTGTGCGCACTGGGGCACCCCCTTTCAAAAGGGGGCAAGCGGCTTCGCCGCTTGTGGGGCCCTGCAAAGCAGGGCCCATCCCTCGTCCCGCCCTGAAAATTTTGTATACTTTACGAATTGAAGGATTCTGGAAAGAGCCCTCTTGTACCCGCCGGCAAATTGTGCTATAATATTTCCAACAGCCCCTGGGACCGGGGCGAAGTGAGAGAAAGCGTGTGATTCAGAATGCCCAAGCTGAAAAAAGAGAAGAAAAACAGCGAAGCTCCGCCGGAAGCGGTCCAGGAGCAGAACGCCCAGCTCTCCTCGGAGCAGGCCGGCGGTCAGCCCCCGGAGCAGCCCAAGGAGCAGCCCCCCAAGCCCCCCAAGGAGAGCCATCTGCTGCTGAATGTTCTCACCGTTCTGCTGGTACTGCTGGGGATTGGAGAGGTGGGCCTGCTGGGCTACATGGGATACCAGGCTTTCCAGGGGGTTCGGGCCCGGCAGCAATATGAGGCTCAGCAGGCGACTGTGGAGTCGGAGCGGGCCCAGAACACCTCCAGCGCCAGCTACCTGGGGCCCAGACTCCAGGTGGAGAACGGCGTGGTGGTCTGGCGCAGCGAAGACAGCCCCCTGGGCGGGGTTGGAAACAGCAGCACCGTCTCCGGGCTCACCGCCGGCGGCGAGGAGGAGACCCGACTGGCCAACATGAGCGTCCCCCTGATTGGCTACCGGCTGGCCCGGGAGGACGAGGAACAGCCCGCATAAATCAAAACCCGCACGCCGAAGCCGGGGCGTGCGGGTTTTTGACAGAAAGGGGGACCCATGGCATTTTGGAGCACCTTGACGGCAGCTCAGCTGGCCCGTCTGATGCGGGAGCGGGATCGGTCCGGCCTGCGGGAGGGCTGGGGCAAGCTGACTAGCCGCATTCTAAGCGACCCGGACAATCCGGGGAACACCATGGACTATGAGGGACGCCGCCTGAGCAGCAGCTCCCGCATTCCGGCCCTGCACTTCTTCCTGTGGGCTGCGCTCATTGACTGGGAGGAGGACCGGGAGTTCAACTTCCAGACTCTGGCGGAGGAGTACCTGCCAGAGCTGGCCCCCACCTCCGAGGCCGCCCGGAAGCTGTTCAACCGCCTGTACGGCGGCGCTTTCTCCGACACCGAGGGGGCGCTGAGCCAGCTGACGGCGGACCTGGCCTCCCTGGACCGGGACAGCAGTCTGGAGCTGCTGTGGTCCAGCCTCCGGGAACACAACGAAACCGCCCACGAGAAGGGCGCCGAGTGGGACATCAGCGGCGGTCTGGACACCCTGCGGGCCTATCTGGACGGCTGGGACCCGGTCTGCGCGGCCATGTGGGCGGCGCTCCAGACCCCCTTCATCGGGGATATCTGCGGGCTGATCCAGGGCGGCATCCAGCAGCTGATCCTCACCGGCGCGCCGGGCACGGGCAAGACCTACCTCTCCCGTCAGGCCGCCCTGTGTATGGGAGAGACCTATGAGCTGGTCCAGTTCCACCCCTCCTACGACTACACCGACTTTGTGGAGGGCCTGCGCCCGGTGGAGGGGGAGGCGGGCAGCCGCTTCGTCCGGCTGGACGGGAGCTTCAAGGCCTTCTGCCGCCGGGCGGACGGGGACCGGGACAAGCTGTATTTCTTCCTCATCGACGAGATCAACCGGGCCGACCTGTCCAAGGTCTTTGGGGAGCTGATGTACTGCCTGGAGAGCGACAAGCGGGGGGAGGGCTACCGGGTCCAGACCCAGTACCGGAACCTGCCCGCCTATCAGGTCCTGGACGGCCAGGCGGCACGGTGGGACCCGGACATTTTTGCCGCCGGCTTCTACATCCCGGAGAACGTGGTTATCCTGGGCACCATGAACGACATCGACCGCTCGGTGGAGAGCATGGACTTCGCCCTGCGCCGCCGCTTCGCCTGGCAGGAGGTGCAAGTGACCCAGGCGCTGCTGGAAAACGCCTTTCAGAGCGGAAGCTTTCTCCCTCTCCTGCGGGAGAACGCCAAGACGGCGGCCCAGCGGACGGCGGCCCTCAACCGCGTCATCTGCCCCCGGGAGGAGGAGGCCGGCCCCTTCGGGCTGAACCGGCAGTACTACATCTCCCAGGGCCAGTTCTCCGGTCTGCCCGACCAGTTCTCCTGCCTGGACCAGCTGCTGCGCTTCGTGTGGGACTGCCGGGTCAGCTTCCTGCTCCAGGAGTACGTGCGGGGGGAGAACCCCAGGCAGGTCCGGGACTTTCTGGCCCGCTGCCGCTCCGCCTTCCTCTCCGGAGGGGACCGCCCATGAGCGGGCTCATCTCCCTTTTGGACCACACCCTCTACAGCGCCGCCCCCCAGCCTCCCCGCCGCGCCCGGCCCATCTCCCGGGAACAGTTGGAGCTGCTCCATGAGGTACAGCGCCACCTGAGCTCAGAGGTCCTGCTGGACCTGGGGGAGGAGGGGGCCCAGCTGCCCCTCCGGCTGTTCAAGGCCCTGGACCGGGACACCATCCTCACCCGGTGCTATGTGGGGGCCCTCTCCTTTGGGGAGACCCGGGTGTCCATCGGCTCCCGGTTCGACGGAACACAGCAGTACTTTCTGCGGTATCTGCTGGAGCGGTGCTGGAACATCTCCTCGGTCCTCCTGGCCGGGGGACTGGCGGGGACGGGGGAGCTCTGCGGCTGGCTTCTGGTCTGCCGGCTGGCCATACAGCTCCAGGAGGCCTGGCGGAAGGGCGTCTTCCGGGCCTACCGGAGCCTGTCCTGCTATGACAGCCAGGTCCGGGGCCAGCTGGACATCCCCCGCCATATCCGGCTGAGCGGGGGCCAGGACGACGGCAGGGCCGCCTACCGCACCCGGGAGTACAGCCCGGACAACCCCTGCAACCGGCTGCTGCTTCTGGCCTTCGCCACCGCCCGAAGGCAGTATCCCCGGCTGACCCGCCGCCTGCTCCAGACGCTGCCCCAGTGCGGGGACGCCCTGCGCTCCCTCCAGCGGCAGATCCCCCGCTGGCAGGACAGCCGCCCTCGGGCCCTGCTGGAGCAGACCCGGCAGAAGATCACCCACCCCCTCCACCGGGGCTACGAACCCGCCCGCCTCACCGCCCGGGCCATCCTCCGGCACATGGGGCCGGAGCTCCAGGGGGACGGGACGGTCACCGGGGTCCTGCTGGACATTGACAAGCTCTGGGAGGAGCTGCTGGCCAAAACCCTCTTTTCCGCCCTCCCCGATCCCGGCCAGCAGCAGACCTTCCCCATTCTGGGGGGCGCCCGGGAGATTCGCCCCGACTTCCTCCTCCCCGGCCTGGCGGTGGTGGACGCCAAATACCGCCTGTCCTGGGGACGGACCCTGGACCAAGACCCATGGGAGGGCGGCGTGCGGGAGGACGTGTTCCAGGTCCTCAGCTACATGCTGGCCCTGAACTGCCCCAACGGCGCGGTGGTCTTCCCCGTCTCCCGGCCCGCCCCCGTCTCCGTCCATCCTGTCTCCTCCGCCCGGAGCGATTTGCTCTTCTGGCGTCTCCCCTTCTGGCTCCCCAGAGAGGCGGACAGCTACCAGCAGTTTCAGGACCTCCTCCAGGCCCAGACCCGGGCCCTGCGCCTCTTCGCCCCCGGCCCCCCATAACAAAACGGCAGACCCGAACGCCCTCGGGTCTGCCGTTTTGTTACCAGCTGCGGTAGAGCTCCACAATGTCCGCCAGATGTTCGGCCACCAGCTGTTGGGACGGGGGAGAAGGCCACCGCGGTAAAGTCCTGGTCACACATTCCCTTTTAAGATTCCCCAAAATTGAAGAGTCTGCTTCTTAC
>NZ_QWKI01000151.1 GCF_009911645.1 Pseudoflavonifractor sp. 60 | reverse complement strand
TCAATCCCCACCGCTTCGCGGAGCCCCTTTTCAAAGGGGCCAGGCCGCCTGCGGGCGGGACGAGGGATGAGCCCTGCTTTGCAGGGCCCCACAAGCGGCGCAGCCGCTTGCCCCCTTTGGCAAAAGGGGCCCCTGAGCGAAGCGAAGGCGGGGGATTGTTAACGGCAGACTATCTTCTATTTTAGATTCCAAGTAGAAGTAATGCCAGCAAATCAATCCCGGCCCTGCTTCGCCGGAGCCCCTTTTCAAAGGGGCCAGGCCGCCTGCGGGCGGGACGGGGCCCGGCCCTGCTTCGCCAGGCCCAAAAAGCGGCGTCAGCCGCCTGCCCCCCACCGTAAAGTCCCAAAAATCCTTGGCTCCGCCGGGAAAATCTGCCGGCAATCGGGGTCCCCTTTTGTGAAAAAAGGAGAAAAGCCTGTCCCTGGCAAAATTCCCCTTGACAGTTGGGCCGTTTTCTCTATAATAAGCCTCAAGTATTTTATCTAAATTTTTTTTAGGTAAAATATCTGAACTGATAAACGATCAATTTTGCCGAAAGGACGATGGATTCAAATGGAAATTACCTTTGAGACTGTACGGGATATTATTGTGGAGACCCTGAGCTGCGACGCCGGACAGGTGGCGCTGGACACCAACCTGGTGGAGGAGCTGGAGGCCGACTCCCTGGAGATCGTGGAGCTGTCCATGGCCCTCCAGGAGAGCCTGGGGGTCACCATCGAGGACGAGGACCTGGAGAAGCTGAAGACCGTCCGGGACATTCTGGACTACGTCCAGAGCAAGCAGGCCTGAGCGCCATGGAGTTTCAGGAACTTTACGGCCTGATGGACCGTTTTGCCGCCTCCGGGCTGACGGCGCTGGAGTGGGAACGGGGCGGAGAGCGGATCGCTCTGCGCCGGGACACAGCGGTCTCCGCCGCCCCTGTTTCCGTCTCCGCCCCCGCCGCCGCCCCGACGGAACCGGAGCAGGGCGAGGTGGTGCGCGCCCCTCTGGTGGGGGCCTTCTACGCCGCCCCCGCCCCCGGCGAGCCCCCCTACGTGACCCCCGGGACCCAGGTGAAGAAGGGGGATACCCTGTGTCTCATCGAGGCCATGAAGATGATGAGCGAGGTCCCCGCCCCCGCCGACTGCGTGGTGGAGGAGGTCCTGGCCAAGGACGGCGAGGCGGTGGGGGTTGACGCCCCCCTGTTCCGCATTCGGAGGGTGTGATATTATGCTGAAACGGGTCCTCATCGCCAACCGGGGGGAGATCGCCCTGCGGATCATCCGGGCCTGCCGGGAGCTGGACATTGAGACGGTGGCCGTCTACTCCGCCGCCGACGAGAGCGCCCTCCACGCCCAGCTGGCAACCCGAGCCCTGTGCATCGGCCCCGCCAGAGCGGCGGACAGCTACCTGAATCAGGAGGCCATCCTCTCCGCCGCCCTGGCCGCCCGCTGCGACGCCCTCCACCCCGGCTACGGCTTCCTGTCGGAAAATCCCGACTTCGCCCATCGGTGCGTCCAGGCGGGGCTGAAATACGTCGGCCCCTCGGGAGATGTGATCCGCGCACTGGGCAGCAAGGCCGCCGCCCGCACCCTGGCCCAGAAGGCCGGCGCCCCGGTGGTGCCCGGCTCCGACGGACCCCTGAAGGACGTCCGCCAGGCCCAAACGCTGGCGGAGGAGGTGGGCTGTCCCGTGCTGCTGAAGGCCTCCGCCGGAGGGGGCGGCCGGGGGATGCGCCAGGCCAACAGCCTCCAGGAGGTTCCCCGCGCCTGGCAGGAGGCCCGGGCCGAGGCGGTGGCCTGCTTTGGCGACGGGGAGCTGTATCTGGAGAAGCTCATTCTCAATCCCCGGCACATTGAATTTCAAATCATGGCGGACACCCAGGGCCACGTGGTCCACCTGGGGGAACGGGACTGCTCCATCCAGCGCCGCCGCCAGAAGCTGGTGGAGGAGTCCCCCTCCATGGCCCTGACCCCCCAGCTGCGGGAGGAGATGGGCCGGGCCGCTGTGGCGGTGGCCAGGGCGGCGGGCTACGTGGGGGCGGGGACGGTGGAGTTCGTCCTCTCCCCCGGCGGGCAGTTCTACTTTATCGAGATGAACACCCGCATTCAGGTGGAGCACCCTGTCACCGAGCTGGTCACCGGAGTTGACCTGGTGAAGGAGCAGCTGCGGATCGCCGCCGGCCTGCCCCTGTCCTTCTCCCAGGAGGAGGTGCGGGTTACCGGCCACGCCATCGAGTGCCGGGTCAACGCCGAGGACCCGGAGCGGGACTTTATGCCCTGTCCGGGAACGGTGTCCCTCCTCCACCTGCCCGGGGGACCGGGGGTGCGGGTCGATACCGCCCTGTACACCGGCTATGAGATCCCCCCCTACTACGACTCGCTGGCGGCCAAGGTCCTGGCCCACGCCCCGACCCGGCTGGAGGCCATCCGCCGGATGCGCCGGGCCCTGGAGGAGCTGATTATTGAGGGCTGTCCCACCAGCGCCCCCCTGGCCCACCTGATTATGCACGACGCCCAGTTTATCCGGGGCCAGTATGACACCGGCTATCTGGACCAGAACCTGGACCGGCTGCTGGAGCTGGCCCGGACCTGCGACCGTCTGATGGAGGAAGAACCATGAACCGAACCTTTTCCCAGCGCCGGGACCGGCTGCTGACCTACCGGACCATGCGGGAACAGAAGATCACCGGCCTGCGGCGGACCAAGTGCCCGGGGTGCGGGGCGGAGAGCTCCAATCTGGAGTGGGAGCGCAATTTGCAGGTGTGCCCCCGGTGTGCCTTTCACCGGCCCATCGGGGCCTATTACCGGCTGGCCGCCATTTTGGACCCCGGCTCCTTCCAGGAACTGGAGGAGAAGCTGGCCCCGGCGGACCCCCTCGCTTTCCCCGGCTACACGGAGAAGCTGGCGGCGCTGGAGGAGGAGACCGGCCTGAGCGACGCGGCGGTGGCCGCGGTGGGCAAAATCGAGGGTCGGAAGGCGGTCTTCGGCGTGCTGGACAGCTCCTTTCTCATGGGCAGCATGGGCACGGCGGTGGGGGAGAAAATCACCCGCTGCATCGAGTACGCCGCCCGGAAAAAGCTGCCCCTGATCCTCTTCTCCGCCAGCGGAGGGGCCCGGATGCAGGAGGGGATCTTCTCCCTGATGCAGATGGCCAAGACCGCCGCCGCCATTCAGCGCTTTCAGAGCCGGGGCGGGCTGTATATCTCCTGCTTCACCCACCCCACCACCGGCGGGGTCACCGCCAGCTTCGCCTCTCTGGGGGATTTTCTGCTGGCCGAGCCCGGGGCCCTCATCGGCTTTGCCGGGCCGCGGGTCATTGAGCAGACCATCAAGGAAAAGCTGCCCGAGGGCTTCCAGCGGTCGGAGTATCTGCTGGACCACGGCTTTTTGGACCGCATTGTATCCAGGACGGAGTGGCGAGAGGTGCTCAGCCAGCTGCTGGCCCTCCACGAGAAGGGGGGACGGCTATGAGCCGCTACACGCCGGAGGAAAAGGTGAAGCTGGCCAGGGACCCGGGACGTCCGGGGACGGCGGACTTCATCGACGCCCTCTTTACCAACTTCTTTGAGCAGCGGGGGGACCGGCTGGGCGGCGAGGACCCCAGCATTCTGGGGGGCATCGCCCGGTTCCACGGCCGCCCCGTCACGGTGGTGGGCCACCGGAAGGGGAAAAATCTGGAGGAAAACCTCCGCTGCAACTTTGGGATGCCCTCCCCCGAGGGCTACCGCAAGGCCCAGCGGCTGATGAGGCAGGCGGAGAAGTTTGGCCGCCCCATTATCACCTTCGTGGACACCCCGGGGGCCTACCCGGGGAAGGAGGCGGAGGAGCGGGGCCAGGGAGAGGCCATTGCCCAGTGTCTGGCCCTGATGAGCGCCCTGGAGGTGCCCATCATCTCGGTCATCACCGGCGAGGGAAACAGCGGCGGCGCGCTGGCGCTGGCGGTGGCCAACCGGGTCCTCATGCTGGAGCACGCGGTGTATTCAGTGCTCTCCCCCGAGGGTTTCGCCTCCATTTTGTGGAAGGACGCCAGCCGCGCCGGGGAGGCCTGCGCTGTGATGAAGCTCACCGCCCAGGACCTGCGCCGGGGCGGCATTGTGCAGGGGGTCCTGCGGGAGCCCCAGGAGGGGGCCCACACCAACTGGGATACCATGTTCCGCACACTGGACGCCGCTCTGTCAAAGGAGCTGGCCGCCCTGGACAAGCTGAAGGGGCCCGCCCTGGCCCGGCAGCGATATGAAATGTTCCGCGCCATGGGGCAGGATCTGCCGCTGGCGGGGAAGGAGGAACCATGAGCGCACCCCATATTCTGGCCACCGGCCGGTGTCTTCCGGCGCGGGTCGTCAGCAACGAGGATTTAAGCCAAACGGTGGACACCAGCGACCAGTGGGTGTTCAGCCGCACCGGCATACACAGCCGCCATTTCTGCCAGAGCGAGACCGGTCTGGACCTGGCTCTGGGCGCGGCCCGGCAGGCCATGGAGCGCTCTGGGCTGACGGCGGCGGACATCGGCGTGTGTCTGGTGGGCACCTTTACCCCCGACCACGCCAGCCCCTCCACCGCCTGCCTGCTGCAAAGGGAGCTGGGCCTGCCGGAGGACACCATCTGCTTTGATTTGAACGCCGCCTGCGCCGGATTTCTGTACGGTTTGCAGACAGCCCACGCCCTTCTCCCCGGCGCCCCCCGGCCCTATGCCATTGTGGTGGGGGCGGAGGTCATCAGCCGGGTCATGGACATGACCGACCGCAACACCTGCGTCCTCTTCGGCGACGGGGCGGGGGCGGCGGTCATCCGGCGGGACGAGACGCGCACCTGGCACACCGTCTTCGGCGCCCGGGGAGATCAGTCCAGCATTCGGGTCCAGGGCCCGGGACCGGTCCCCTCCGCCATCCACATGGAGGGCAAGCCGGTGTTCCGGTTCGCCGCGGAAGTGGTGGAGGGCTCCATCCGCCAGCTGCTGGAGGCGGATGGCCTTACATCGGTCAACGACCTGGACCTGGTGGTCTGCCATCAGGCCAACGCCCGGATCATCGACCACGTGGCCAAGCGGCTCAAAGCCCGGGAGGGGCTGTTTTACAAGAACATGGACCGCTACGGCAACACCTCCGCTGCCAGCATCCCCATCGCCCTGGATGAGCTGGTCCAGAGCGGTGCGCTGCTGCCGGGTATGCGGGTCCTGATGGTGGGCTTCGGCGGCGGCCTGACCTGGGCCGGAGCGCTGCTGCGCTGGTGACGCCGGGCCCCACAAGCGGCGCAGCCGCTTGCCCCCTTTGGCAAAGGGGGTGGCCGAGCGAAGCGAGGGCGGGGGATTGTCATCGGCAGACTATCTTCTACTTTAGATTTCAAGTAGAGGCAATGCCAGCAAATCAATCCCCA
>NZ_QWKI01000150.1 GCF_009911645.1 Pseudoflavonifractor sp. 60 | reverse complement strand
GCCGCCTGCGGGCGGGACGAGGGATAGGCCCTGCGAAGCAGGGCCCACAAGCGGCGCAGCCGCTTGCCCCCTTTGGCGAAGGGGGTGGCCGAGCGAAGCGAGGGCGGGGGATTGTCAACGGCAGACTATCTTCTATTTCAGATTTCAAGTAGAAGCAGTGCCAGCAAATCAATCCCGGCCCGCTTCGCGGGAGCCCCTTTTCAAAGGGGCCAGGCCGCCTGCGGGCGGGACGGGGGATGAGTCCTGCGGGAGACGACAGATCAAAAAGGGAGACATAATATGAAACTGAACCAAATCCTGGGGACCGAGTTCCCCATTATACAGGGCGGCATGGCCAACATCGCCACTGGGGAGTTTGCCGCTGCCGTTTCCAACGCCGGGGCTCTGGGCCTCATCGGCGCGGGGGGCATGAACGCGGACCAGCTGCGGGAGCACATCCGCCGCTGCCGGGCGCTGACCGACAAGCCCTTCGGCGTAAACATTATGCTGATGAATCCGGCGGCCCCCGAGATGGCGAAGGTGGTCGTGGAGGAGGGGGTCAAGGTGGTCACCACCGGGGCAGGAGTCCCCAGCCAGTTTGTCCCTCTCTGGAAGGAGGCGGGCATCAAGGTCTTCCCCGTGGTGGCCGCCACCACTCTGGTCAGGCGGCTGGAGCCCCTGGGTGTGGACGGCTTCATTGCCGAGGGCACCGAGTCCGGCGGCCACGTGGGCGAGCTGACCACCATGGCCCTGGTCCCCCAGGTCTGTGAGCTCACCCAGCTGCCCGTCATCGCCGCCGGGGGCATTGCCAGCGGAGGACAGCTGGCCGCCGCTTTCGCGCTGGGGGCCTGCGGCGTTCAGGTGGGCACCTGTCTGCTGGTCAGTGAGGAGTGCCCCATCCACGAAAACTACAAACAGGCCATTTTGAAGGCCAAGGACAGCGACACCACCGTCACAGGCCGGTCGGTCAACGCTCCTGTCCGTATTTTAAAGAATCAAATGTCCCGGGAGTATTTGAAGCAGGAGCGGGCCGGGGCCAGCCGGGAGGAGCTGGAGAAGTACACCCTGGGCTCTCTGCGCCGGGCGGTTTTCGACGGCGACACCAAGACTGGCTCCCTCATGTGCGGCCAGACCGCCGGTCTGCTCCACGAGATCCGGCCCCTGCGGACCATTCTGGAGGAGCTGATGGCGGACAGCCGGAGGGTCCTGGGAGAGACGGAGGCAAAATGGCGGTAAAAATCGGAAGCCGGACTCTGCCGATGCCCATCCTCCAGGGGGGCATGGGCATCGGCCTCAGCCTGGACCGGCTGGCGGGGGCGGTGGCCTCCCGGGGCGGCATGGGGACCATCTCCACCGCCGCCTGCGGCTTTCTGGAGGAGGACTATCCCCAGGACCCCCAGCGGGCCAACCTCCGGGCTCTGGACCGCCAGGTCCGCCGGGCCAGGGAGCTGGCGCGGGGGGCGGGGCTGGTGGCGGTGAACGCCATGGTGGCCACCGTCCAGTACGCCGACAGCGTCAAAACCGCCCTCCGGGCCGGAGCGGACGCGGTGGTCAGTGGGGCGGGTCTCCCCCTCCAGCTGCCCGCCATTGCCGCCCAGGTCCCGGACAGCGCCGCCGCCCTGGCCCCCATTGTCAGCAGCGGCAGAGCCGCCGCCCTGATTTGCAGGGCCTGGGACAAGCGCAGCCAGCGGGTCCCCGACTTTGTGGTGCTGGAGGGCCCTCTGGCGGGGGGGCACCTGGGCTTCTCCCCTCAGGAGGTCCGCAGCCAGCGGCCCGTCTCCCTCAGCGCCCTGCTGAAGGAGGTGCGGGAGGCCCTGGCCCCCTGGCGGGAGAAGTACCGCCGGGATATCCCCGTCTTTGTGGCGGGGGGCGTGGAGAATGGAGCCGAAATGGCCCGGTATATGGAGGAGGGGGCGGCGGGCGCCCAGTTTGCGACCCGCTTCATCGCCACGGAGGAGTGCGACGCCAGCCCGGCCTGCAAGCGCATCCTGCTCCGCGCCAAACCGGAGGATATCACCATTGTAAAGAGCCCCGTGGGAATGCCCGGGCGGGCCCTGCGCAGCCCTCTCATTGACCGGGTGGAGGCGGGCACTCAGCCCCATCCCCGCCGGTGCGTCAACTGCCTGGTCCCCTGCAAGAAGCTGGAGTCCCCTTACTGCATCTCCCAGGCTCTGATCGACGCCTGGCACGGGGACTGGGAAAACGGCCTGTTTTTCTGCGGGGCCAAGGCGGGGCAGATCCACACCATGTCCACGGTGGAGGAACAGATGGACCAAATTATAACAGAATGGAGGGCGGCCCAATGAAGCTGGCCTTTGTATATGCCGGACAGGGCAGTCAGAAGGTGGGCATGGGGAAGGACTTCTACCAGGAATTCCCCCAGTTCGCCGAAATTTTCAACCATGCCCCGGTGGATTTTGACTTGAAAAAGCTGTGCTTTGAGGGTCCGGAGGAGCAGCTCTCTCAGACCCGGTACACCCAGCCCTGTATGGCGGCCTTCGCCGTGGGGGTCACCGACCTGCTGTACCAGGAGGGCATTCGGCCCCAGGCGGCGGCGGGACTGTCCCTGGGGGAGTACTCCGCCCTCTACGCCGCCGGCGTCTTCAGCCGGGGGACGGTCATCTCCACGGTGGCCCTGCGGGGCAAGGCTATGGAGGAGGCCGCACGGGGCCTGGACTGCGGCATGACCGCCGTGCTGGGTCTGGACCGGGAGAAGCTTCAAAGCGCCTGTGACCGGGCGGCGGAGCTGGGCGTGGTGCAGATCTGCAACTACAACTGCCCCGGCCAGCTGGTCATCGGCGGGGAGAAGGCGGCGGTGGACCGGGCTGGGGAGCTGGCCAAGGAGCTGGGGGCCAAGCGGTGTATGCCTTTGAAGGTGAGCGGCCCCTTCCACACCAAACTGATGAGGCCCGCCGGGGACGCCCTGGCCGCCCATTTTAAAACCCTCGCCTTTGCCCCCATGGCCTTCCCCGTCTACTTCAACTGCAAGGGCGGTCCCATGGAGCGGGGGGACACCATCCCCGCCCTGCTGGAGCGGCAGGTGCAGTCCTCCGTCTTCTGGGAGGACACCATCCGCGCTATGGAGGCGGAGGGCATCGACACGGTGGTGGAGATCGGCCCGGGCAAGGCCCTGTGCGGTTTCTTCAAGAAGACGGCCCCCGCCATCAAGACCTATCACATCGACACGGCGGCGGACCTCCACAGTGTGGTCTCCGCGCTGAAAGGAGAACAGTTATGAGCTTGGAGGGAATGGCAGCCCTGGTCACCGGCGGCAGCCGGGGGATCGGCCGGGCCGTCTGTCTGGAGCTGGCCCGGCAGGGGGCGGCGGTGGCCGTCAACTACGCAGGCAGCATCCAGGCGGCGGAGGAGACCGTCCGGCAGTGTCGCCAGCTGGGGGTCGAGGCGGAGCTCTTCCAGGCCGACGTGGCCAGCCCCGCCGCCTGTGACGCCCTGGTGGCGGCGGTGAAGGAGCGATTTGGCCGGCTGGACATTTTGGTGAACAACGCGGGCATCTCCCGGGACGGCCTGCTGATGACCGCCAAGGAGGAGGACTTCTCCAAAACCCTGGACACCAACCTGAAGGGGGCCTACTTCTGCACCAAGGCGGCGGCCAAGGTGATGCTGCGGCAGAAGTACGGGCGGATCGTCAGCCTGTCCAGTGTGGTGGGCCTGCGGGGCAATCCGGGCCAGACCGCCTATGCCGCCAGCAAGGCGGGTATTTTGGGGCTGACCAAGGCGGCGGCCAAGGAGCTGGCCGGGCGGGACATTACCGTCAACGCGGTGGCCCCCGGCTACATCGCCACCGACATGACCGCCGCGCTGCCCGAGAAGGCCAGGGAGGCCATGCTCACCACCATCCCCAAGGGCCGCCCCGGCACGCCGGAGGAGGTGGCCCGGGCGGTGGCCTTCTTCGCCCAGCGGGAGTCCGCCTATGTCACCGGCCAGGTGCTGTGCGTGGACGGCGGCATGGCGGTTTGATTGAGGAAGGGGAAGACAACATGGAAAGACGCAGAGTGGTAATTACCGGCCTGGGCACCGTGAACCCCACGGGCAACACCGCAGCCGAGAGCTGGGCGGCGGTGAAGGAGGGGCAGTGCGGCATTCGCGCCATAACCCGGTATGACACATCCAATATGAAGGTAAAGCTGGCGGGCGAGATCCAGGGGCTGGACACAGGCGCCCTGCTGGGCAAGCGGGAGAGCAAGAAAATGGACCGCTTCACTCAGCTGGCCCTCATCGCCGCCGACGAGTGCATGAGGGACGCCGCCCTGGACCGGGAGGCGGAGGAGCCGGGACGCTGCGGGGTCATCTTTTCCAGCGGCATCGGCGGCTTTGAAACGGTGGGCGAGGCCCACAGGCGGGGAAGCGAACGGGGCTATGACGCGGTATCCCCCTTTGTCATCCCCATGATCATCTCCAATATGGCGGCGGGCCATATGGCCATCCGCTACGGCTTTCAGGGGATGTGCTCCTGCGTGGTCACCGCCTGCGCCGGGGGGACCAACGCGGTGGGGGACGCCTTCCGCCACATCCGGGACGGCTACGCCGAGGTGATGCTGTGCGGCGGCGCGGAGGCGGCCATTGTCCCCCTGGCTATGGGGGGCTTTACCGCCATGAAGGCTCTGTGCGAGGGCACCGACCCCCGGCGGGCCTCCATCCCCTTCGACGCTGAGCGCTCTGGCTTCGTCATGGGGGAGGGGGCGGGAGCCCTGCTCCTGGAGGAGCTGGACCACGCCCAGAAGCGGGGGGCCCAGATCTACGCCGAGGTGATAGGCTACGGGGCCAACTGCGACGCCTACCACATCACCGCCCCCGCACCCAACGGCGCAGGCGGGGCGGTGTGTATGGCCCAGGCCCTCTCCGATGCGGGGATCGCCCCGGAGACGGTGGACTACATCAACGCCCACGGCACCTCCACCCCCCTCAACGACGCCGGGGAGACGGCGGCCATCCGCACCGTCTTCGGGGCGCACGCGGACAAGCTGATGGTCAGCTCCACCAAGTCCATGACCGGCCACCTGCTGGGGGCGGCGGGGGCGGTGGAGGCCATCTTTACCGCCCTGGCCCTGAAGGAGGGCTTCGTCCCCGCCACAATGGGCTATCAGGTCCCCGACCCGGCCTGTGATTTGGACATCGTCCCCAACCAGGGGCGGCAGGCGGACATCCGGACCGCCCTGTCCAACTCTCTGGGCTTCGGCGGCCACAACGCGGCCATTGTGCTGAAAAAGTGGGAGGGATAAGGTGATGGAGCTGAACATCGACCAGATCGAGGCCATCCTCCCCCACCGCTACCCCTTCCTGCTGGTGGACCGCATCACCGAATGTGTCCCCGGCCAGAGCGCCAGGGGCATCAAATGTGTCACTGCCAACGAGCCCTTCTTTCAGGGCCACTTCCCCGGCTTCAAGGTGATGCCCGGGGTCCTCATCATCGAGGCGCTGGCCCAGGTGGGGGCGGTGGCCATCCTCACCGAGGAGGGGAACGGGAGGAAGCTGGCCCTCTTCGGCGGCATTAAAAACGCCCGCTTCAAGCGGCAGGTCCGCCCCGGCGATATGCTGGAGCTGTCCTGCCAGCTCACCGCCCGAAAGGGCCCGGTGGGCTTCGGCACGGCGGAGGCCCGGGTCGGCGGCCAGCTGGCCTGCAAAGCGGAGCTCACCTTTGCCCTCACGGACGGGCCGAAAAGTACTTGCTGAGCCGCCGTTTTTTTGGTATACTACACCAGAACAGGGAAGGAGGAGCCCCTATGCTGGAGGAGAGCTTTGACCGCATTTACACCAAATTTAAACTGCACTTTTATCAGGCTGTCTTTTCCCGGTTTCAGGGACGGGAGGCCAGTCTGACATCGGTGGAGACCTTCTGTATGGAGATCATCCGGGCGCTGAACGAGCCCACCATCAACGAGTTCGCCTCCTTTGTGAACATCTCCTCCCCCAACGCCGCCTACAAGGTGAACAGCCTCATCCGCAAGGGCTATCTGGAGAAGGTCCAGTCCCCCAACGACCGGCGGGAGTACCATCTGCGCCCAACCCAGAAGTTCCACGACTACTACAATCTGAGCAGCGCCTACGTTCAGGAGGTCATGGAGCGGGTACGGGAGCGCTTCAGTCCCAGCGAGGTGGCCCTGATGGGCCAGGTGCTGGAGATCGTGGGCAAAGAGCTGATGCCCGAGGTGGACCTGAAGCAGTGAACAGCATAACGCCACGCCAGACCGGGAGTTCTCCCTGTCTGGCGTGGCTGCTTTTTGGGGCGGCAGCATTTTTGTGCATTCTGGACAGCCCCGCCCTCTGTCCGGCCCTCAATTTTCGGGAATTTTACTTTTTTCAGTTGATTTATGCCGTCAGATGTGATATCTTATTTTCACAGATTGCCCCGCAGTGATTTCAGACAGGAGGTGAAGCTATGACCAAAGAGGAATTTTCCCTGCGCATCAAAAATGCCTGCGCCTGCGTCATCGGGGCGGAGGCGGAGCTGACCGAGATCGACTCCCGCTTCGGCGACGCGGACCACGGCCTGACCATGACCAAAATCGCCCGCGCCATCTCCGCCGCGGTGGACCAGCCGGAGGGGGGCATTCAGGCCATGCTGGAGGGCGCGGCGGCAGCCGTCATGTCTCTCAACGGGGGCAGCGCCGTCCCCCTGTGGAACAGCTGGCTGGACGGTCTCCAGGAGGAGGCCCCCCAGGGGGAGGAGATCGACACGGCGGGCCTCCAGCGGATTTTCGCCCGGGCGCTGGAGGAGATTGACGATATGTCCGGGGCCAAGGTGGGGGACAAGACCATGATGGACGCCCTGATCCCCGCCAGCCAGGCCATTGCCGCCTGCTCCGGCAGCAGCGAGGCCCAGCTGTTTGCCGCCGCCGCCCAGGCCGCGGAGCAGGGGGCGGAGGACAGCCGCCAGTTTGTATCCAAATTTGGCCGGGCCAAGAGCTATGGGGAGAAGACCATCGGCACGCCGGACGCCGGCGCGGTGTCTATGGCCCGGTTTTTCCAGGGTCTGGCCCAGCTGTAAGAAACGGGATTTTTAGGAGGAAAGAGGAACCATGAAAAAATTTATCAACGCCCCCGAGACCATCACCGACGAGGAGCTTACCGGCCTGGGTCTGGCCTACCCCGACATTTTGGATGTGGACGGCCACCTGGTCATCAGCAAGGACCTGGCCGGCGCCGACCGGGTCACCATCGTCACCTACGGCGGCTCCGGCCACGAGCCCGCCCAGGCGGGATTTGTGGGCAGGGGAATGCTGGACGTCCAGGCGGTGGGCGACATCTTCGCCGCCCCCAACGGCCAGCTGGTGTTCGACGCCATGAAGCTGGCGGACAAGGGCCACGGCGTGCTGCTGCTCACCCTGAACTATGCCGGGGACCAGCTGGCCGGCAAGCAGGCCATGAAGCTGGCCAAGAAGGCGGGGCTGAACGTGCGCCAGGTGGTCACCGGCGAGGAGGTCCGGTACGACCCCAACGGTGAGGACAACCAGCGGGGCCTGGCCGGGGCGGTGGCCCTGTACCACATCGCGGCGGCGGCGGCCCGGGAGGGCAAAAGCCTGGACGAGGTGGCCGATTTGGCCCAGCGGTACGCCGACCGTATGGCCTCCATCACCGTCAAATCCACCGACGCGACCCACCCCCAGAACGGTATGTCCTTTGGCGACCTGGGGGAGACCGACCTGATGGAGATCGGCGCAGGCCAGCACGGCGAGGGGGGCGGCGTCCGGGTCCCCATGATGTCCGCCAAGGATACCGTGGCCGCTGTGGCCCAGGTGCTGTGCAAAAAGCTGGAGCTGAAGGCGGGGGACAAGGCCTTTGTGATGATCAACGGCTGCGGCGCCACCACTATGATGGAGCTGCTGGTGCTGTTCAAGGACACGGTGGAGTACCTGAAGGCCATGGACGTGGAGGTTGTGGCCAGTATGGTGGGGGAGATCCTTACCGTTCAGGAGGCGGGAGGCTTCCAGATGAACATTGCCAAGTGGGACGAGGAGTTTACCCGCCTGTGGAAGACCCCCTGTCACACCCCCGCCTACAGCAAGGAGTGAGCGATGGCCGACAACATTGGAAACAAGGCGGCCCACAACTACCACCTGGACGTGCCCGTCAGTCAGGAGGGCTTTTATGTAAAGGGGGCCGCCTACTGCGGCTGGGGGATGCAGAGCCGTCTGGCCCGGATGTTTGACCCCAAATCGGGGAACACGGTGATGCTGGCCTTTGACCACGGCTATATTATGGGGCCCACCGCCGGGCTGGAGCGCATCGACCTGGTCATCCCGCCCCTCATCCCCTATGTCAACGTGCTCATGGGGACCCGGGGGATCTTTCAGTCCTGCATCTCCCCGGCGGCCCAGGTGGGGCGGTGCCTGCGGGTCACCTACGACTCCACCGTCCTCTATGACGATATGTCAAACGGCGGCGGCCTGGCCGGCGACATGGAACACGCCCTGCGCATGAACGCCGACTGTGTGGCGGTGCAGACCTTCATCGGCGCCCCCGGCGAGAGCCGCTCCCTGGAGCTGCTCTGCCGCACCGCCGACGCCGGAGCCCGGTACGGGGTCCCCACCCTGGGCGTGGTGGCGGTGGGTAAGGAGATGGAGCGCACCGAAAAGTTTTTCCTGCTGGCCACTCGGGTCCTGGCAGAGAACGGGGCCAACATCGTCAAGAGCTACTACTGTGAGGGCTTTGAGCGGGTCGCCGCCGCCTGCCCCGTGCCCATTGTCATCGCCGGGGGCAAGAAGCTGCCCGAGCCGGAGGCCCTGGAGATGGCTTACCGCGCCATTCAGGAGGGGGCCCGGGGGGTCGATATGGGCCGGAACATCTTCCAGTCCGACTGCCCCGCCGGCATGGCCCAGGCCATTGGAACGGTGGTCCACCAGGGCTATACCGCCGCCCAGGCCTACCAGGTCTATCAGGAAATCAAACACCAGGGATAACAAGGAGGAACGGCTATGTCCGCTGAATATATGCACATCGGCATCCCCATCACCAACCGCAAGCCCGGCATGACCTACAACGAGGGGGCCAAGTTCTGGGTCAGTCAGGTGGAGGACTACGACTACAAGATCGAGTACCTGAAATTTGAGGAGGGGACCCCCTTCCCCGAGGTGCTCCACCGCCTCCCCCACGTGGCCTACAAGGTGGACGACCTGGCCAAGTACATGGACGACGCCGACGGGGTCATCTGCGGCCCCATGGACGCCAACGACAAGGGGGACCGGCTGGCCTTCGTGTGGAAGGACGGGGCCATTCTGGAGCTGTATCAGGAGGCCTGAGCCCCCGCCGCCCAATCAAACAAGTTCAAAAATCCCGCAGGGGCGCTCAACTGTGAGGCCCCTGCGGGATTCTTTTGTCCCCCTCCGGGGCGTCTGCGTCAGCTGCTCTCCTTCTGGACCAGCTGCCAGGGGACCACCTTGGACTGGCACTCCTCCCCCTGGAGCAGGCGCAGCATCAGCTTTGCGGCCAGCTCCCCCAGATTCTGTTCCCCGTGGGACAGGGAGGTGATGCGCACCGGAGCCAGCTCGCTGTACTGGCTGTCGTCAAAGCTGACCACCGCCACGTCCCCGGGAACGGCCGCCCCCCGCTTCTTCAGCTGGGAGACGACCCGGATGGCGATCTCGTCGTTGTAGCACACAATGGCGGAGCAGCCCTGAAAGCTGTCCAGGACCTGGTCCACAAAGGACTCTGAGAGGAAGGCGGTCCGGGACTGGGTATTATACCAGAAGATCTGGCTGTCCTCCAGGGGGAGCCCCAGCTCCCGCAGGGCGCGGGCGTAGCCGGCGTAGCGCTGGGTCCCCTGCATATCGTCGCTTTTAAAGATGCCGGCAATATTCTGGTGTCCCCGGCTGTGCAGGTGCTCCACCAGCAGCCTGCCCCCGCCGCTGTCGTCCGCCAGAACGGAGGGGATCTGGAACAGCTCAGGGTAGGTCCCGTTGAGAAAGACCAGCCGGACCCCCCGCTCCATCAGCCGCTGGTACAGGTCCAGGTTGGGGTTGGGCAGAGCGGTCTTGCTCCCCTCCACCAGAACTCCGTCCAGGTCCCGCATGGTCAGCAGGGCCTGGAGATTTTTGCGCTCAATGGCAATTTGATTTTGGGTCGCAAACAGGAGGGGGGCGCTGCTGTTGGCGGCCAGCACCCCCTCCATCCCCTGAAGCAGTCTTGGAAAAATGTAGTCGCTGATATAGGTGGTGACCACCGCAATGGTGCAGTGCAGCGGAGCCGCCGGGTCCTTATGCTCCCGGAGACGGGAACCACTGCCCTGGCGGCGGGTTATCAGCCCCTCGTTCTCCAGCACCGCCAGCGCCCGGCGCACCGTCTGACGGCTGATCTGAAAGCGCTGGCACAGCAGCTGCTCGGTGGGGAGGAGCTGCCTGCTGCTGTATTGGCCGTTTTCGATCTCCTGCCGCAGAGAACTGGCGACAGATTGATATTTGGGGGCCATAGCCTTCCTCCTTTCCTGCCGGTGAGATCTGTTTTTCATAGTATAACATATTTCTTGATTCGGTACAACATAAAATAATTTGTTCCTACAATTCGTACAGTATAGAAAATTTGTAGAGCTGGCCGGGCTAGTTCCACCCTATGATGCCCCAGGAGTA
>NZ_QWKI01000149.1 GCF_009911645.1 Pseudoflavonifractor sp. 60 | reverse complement strand
CCTTTTGAAAGGGGGTGCCCGAGCGAAGCGAGGGCGGGGGATTGTCTTAGGAAATCTGCTTCTATTTGAGCTTTTAATAAGTAGAAACAGTGCCAGCAGGTCAATCCCCACCGCTTTGCGGGGCCATAAAGCGGCAGACTAGGGCCGTCCCACCCTGCAAAAGACACTTTACGAATGAAAGAATTTGTTCTCACGCCCTTTGACCTCCGCCCCGGAGGGGCAGAAAAGGCCCCAGGGGCTTTGTCATTTTTTGCACAATCCGCCGGAGAAGGAGGGGAGTCCTTTTATTCAAGTTTGTCACAGGTCCAGAATATCCCCAGGAATAAATTGAATTTTGTGTAAAGTGACGGAGAAAAATCGGGGAGATTTTCAGCCCGCCTTTCTCACTTTTCCGTTGAAATGTTTGGCTATTTTTTGCAAAAGCGCCCAATGTACCACTTATTTTTCCAAGTTCATAATTTGTACTTATTTATTAAAATACGATTCGATAATTTGTATTGTTTAAAACCGGGAAATCCAAAAAAGCCGGTACAAATTCTTGACGGAATACCGTACAACTGGTATACTGATACCAGCTTCAAACCCCAGCGCCAAAATTTTAGAAAGCGAGGAAATAAAATGAAAATGAAGAAGATTCTCGGGATCGCTCTTGCCGCGGCGCTCGCCCTGTCTCTGGCCGCCTGCGGAGGCAACAACAATTCCAGCGGCGGCGGCAGCAGTGCCGGTACCCCCTCCGGCGGCAGCAGCGCCGGAACGCCCGCTCCCTCCGGCGACCTGATCACCGTGGGCGTCATCAACAACGACCCTAACGAGTCCGGCTACCGCACCGCCAACGACGCCGCCATGCGGGCCATGTTCACCGAGGCCAACGGCTACAAGACCACCTTCTACAACAACAACGACGCCGCCCAGCAGATCGCCACCGCCCAGCAGATGATCCAGGACGAGGTGGACTTCCTGCTCCTCTCCCCCGCCTCCACCACCGGCTGGGACAGCGTGCTCCAGGACGCCCAGGCCGCCGGGACCCAGATCATCCTCTTTGACCGTATGCTGGAGGCCGACGAGAGTATGTACGTGGCCGCCGTTGTCTCCGATATGCCCGCCGAGGGCAAGACCGCCGTGGACTGGCTGGCCGCCCAGGGTCTGGACGAGTACAACATCATCCACATCCAGGGCCACATGGGCTCTGACGCCCAGCTGGGCCGCACTGGCGCTCTGGACGAGAAGGTGAACGCTGAGGCCAACTGGAACTACGTCACCCAGCAGACCGCCGACTGGGACGAGGCCACCGCCCGCACCATCACCCAGTCCGTCATCGACTCCGGCAAGCCCTTCAACGTGATCTATGCTGAGAACAACGGCATGGCCCGGGGCGCCGTGGCCGCCCTGGACGCCGCCGGCATCACCCACGGCAAGGACGGCGACGTGATCGTGATGGGCTTTGACAGCGACAAGTGGGCCATGGAGGCCGTGCTGGAGGGCAGCTGGAACTACATGGGCCTGTGCAACCCCCTCCAGGCCGAGACTGTTGACTCCATCATCAAGGACCTGATGAACGGTACCGCCCCCGCTCAGAAGATTATCTACACCCCCGAGCAGGGCTTCGACGCCGCCACCATCACCGCCGACGACGTGGCTACTTACGGCACCTGATCCTCACAAGCTGAAATAACATCATATCACGTGACCCGACACGCGGCGCGGCATGTCAGCCGCGCCGCGTGTTGCATTTTAAAAGGAATGGAGGCGTATCCCTATGCAGGAAGGCGCGGTATTGGAAATGCGCGGCATCTGCAAGTACTTCCCAGGCGTGCGCGCCCTTCAGGACGTGGATTTTACCCTGCGGGAAGGGGAGATCCACGCCCTGATGGGGGAAAACGGCGCGGGCAAGTCGACCCTCATCAAGGTGCTCACCGGCGTACACCCCAAGGACGGGGGCGAGGTCCACATCAGGGGCATTGAGGGCGCGGCGGTGATCCGCTCCCCCCAGGACGCCCAGAACGCGGGCATCAGCACCGTGTACCAGGAGATCACCCTGTGCCCCAACCTGAGCGTGGCGGAGAACATGTACATCGGCCGCGCCAAGGGGTCTGTGACCAACTGGAAGCAGATGAACCAGGGGGCGGGCAAAATCCTGGACTCCCTGGGCATCCCCGCAACCCCGAAGCAGCAGCTGGGCTCCTGCTCCATCGCGGTACAGCAGATGGTGGCCATTGCCCGGGCGGTGGACATGGAATGCAAGGTGCTGATCCTGGATGAGCCCACCTCCTCCCTGGACGAGCAGGAGGTGGTGAAGCTCTTCGGCCTGATGCGGGACCTGAAGGCCAAGGGAGTGGGCATCATCTTCGTGACCCACTTCCTGGAGCAGGTTTACGAGGTCTGCGACCGGATCACCGTTCTGCGGGACGGCCAGCTGGTGGGTGAGTACGTGATTGAGGACCTGCCCCGGGTCCAGCTGGTGTCCAAGATGCTGGGCAAGGAGCTGGACGATATGGCCGATATCAAGGGCGAGTCGGGGGGCGTGGCCACAGACCAGAAGGGGGCCCCCGTGCTGGAGGCCCAGGGCCTGTGCAGCAGCGCCGGCATCAAGCCCTTCGACTTCTCCATCCGCAAGGGGGAGGTCAACGGCTTTACCGGACTGCTGGGCTCCGGCCGCAGCGAGTGCGTCCGGGCCATTTTCGGCGCCGACCACGTCACCGGCGGCGCCGTGAAGATGGACGGCAAAGAGGTCAAGATCAAAAAGCCCCTGGACGCCATGAAGCAGGGCATCGGCTACCTGCCCGAGGACCGGAAGGGGGACGGCATTGTGGGCGATCTGTCCGTCCGGGAAAACATTATCCTGGCCTACCAGGTGATGAAGGGCTTTTTCCGGCCCATCTCCCGGGCCCAGGCGGAGGCCTTTGCCGACAACTACATTGAGCTGCTGGAGATCAAGACCGCCTCGGCGGACACCCCCATCAAATCTCTGTCCGGCGGCAACCAGCAGAAGTGCATCCTGGCCCGGTGGCTGCTCACCGACCCCAAATACCTCATCCTGGACGAGCCCACCCGGGGCATTGACATCGGCACCAAGATCGAGATCCAAAAGCTGGTCCTGAACCTGGCGGAGAAGGGCAAGAGCGTCACCTTCATCTCCTCTGAGATCGACGAGATGCTGCGCACCTGCTCCCGTCTGCTGGTCATGCGGGACCGGAAGCTGGTGGGCGAGCTCACCGGCGAGGACCTGACCCAGACCAAGATCATGGCGACTATCGCAGGAGGTGACGAGGAGTGAGTACCGTGAAAAACCCCGAAACCCAAGTGAGGCGGCCCGACGAGAGCCTCTTCAAGCGTCTGACCCGGCAGCAGCTGTTTATTCCCGTTGCGGCCCTGGTTCTGCTGGTGCTGTTCAACCTGATTGCAGACCCCTCCTTCTTCATGGTCTCCATCAAGGAGAACAGCCTGGGAAACCCGGTGCTCAGCGGCAACATCGTCTCGGTGCTGGACAACGCCTCTGAGCTGGTCATCCTGGCCATTGGCATGACCCTGGTCACCGCCTCCTCCGGCGGACAGGACATCAGCGTGGGCGCCACCATGGCCATTGCCGGCAGCGTGATCCTGCGGATGGTCTGCGGTGGACAGGTCTCTGCGGACACCATGCAGATGCCCCTGATCCTGGCGGTGCTTATCGGCATTCTGGCTACCATGCTCTGCGGCGCCTTCAACGGCGCGCTGGTGGCCTACTTCAACATCCAGCCCATGGTGGCAACCCTGATCATGTACACCGCGGGCCGCTCCATCGCCGCCTGGATCAACAACAACCAGCTGCCCATTATCAACGACCTGGCCTTTAAATACGCGGGCACCTTCCTCCCCGGCATCCCCGTGCCCACCCCCATCTTTATTACCGCCCTGGTGATCCTGGCTTTCTGGCTGATCCTGAAGTTCACGACCCTGGGACTGTACACCCAGTCGGTGGGCATCAACGCCAACTCCTCCCGGCTCAACGGCCTGGACCCCAAGCTGATCAAGCTGCTCACCTATGTCATCCTGGGGGTGTGCGTGGCTCTGGCCGGCTTCATCCGGGTCAGCCGCAGCGGCTCCATCAACTACTCCCGCATCGCCGAGAATATCGAGATGGACGCCATCCTGGCGGTGGCGCTGGGGGGCAACGCCCTGAGCGGCGGCAAGTTCAACATCTACGGCTCCATCCTGGGGGCCTACGTGATCCAGTTCCTCACCACTACCCTCTACAAGTACGACGTCCCCTCCACCGCCCTGCCCGCCTACAAGGCCGTGGTGGTCATTCTACTGGTGGTGCTCAGCGCCCCGGTGGTGCGGGAAAAACTGGCCAACATGAAGAAAGCCCCCGCCAAAGCTGCGAAGGAGGTGTCCTGATATGCCGAAGGGAACTGCACTTGACAAGCAGGGACGGCTCAAGGACCGGCCCGCTATGACCGACACCACACTGCTGCTCTCCATTACCATTGTCGTCTTCTTCCTGCTGTACCTGTTCGCGGTCTTCGCCCTGGGCGGCAGCTTTGCCAAGCCCCAGAACTTCCTCAACATCCTGAACAACAACGCCGCCCTCATCGTCCTGTCCTGCGGCATGAGCGTGGTTATGATCACCGGCGGCATTGACATCAGTGTGGGCGCCGTCACCTGTCTGGTCTGCATGACCTGCGCGGTAAACCTGGAGCAGCAGGGCGGCAATATGGCCACCGTCATCCTCATTGGTCTGGGCATCGGCCTGGCCTTCGGCGTGGTCCAGGGCTTCCTGGTGGCCCACCTGGGCATTCAGCCCTTCATCGTCTCCCTGGCAGGTATGTTCTTTGCCAAGGGTATGACCACCATCGTCAGCAAGGAGCCCGTCCGGGTCACCAACGAGGGCTTTCTGGCGGTGAAGGACACCCGCATCACCGTTCCCGGTCTGGGCTCCCCCAACAAGCTGGGCCAGTACATCCCCGCCTATGTGGAGGTGGGCGTGATCATCGCGCTGCTGGTGGTGGTCCTTCTGTTCTGTATGCTGCGCTGGACCAAGCTGGGCCGCTCCTTCTACGCCGTGGGCGGCAACAACCAGAGCGCCAATATGCTGGGCATCAACGTGCGCCGGACCAAGTTCCTGGCCCATGTGCTGTGCTCCGTGCTGGCCGGTCTGGGCGGCATCCTCTACTTCCTCCATGTGGGCAGCGGCGACGTGGCCAACGGCGCGGGGGACGAGATGAACGCCATCGCCTCCTCCATCATCGGCGGGACCCTGCTCACCGGCGGCGTGGGCAATGTGCTGGGCACCTTCTTCGGTGTGCTCAGCCTGAACACCATCAAGCGCATCGTCTCCTCCCTGGGCTTTGATGAGGCCTGGTGGTCCAACATCACCGTGGCGGCAATGCTCTGTCTCTTCCTGGTGGTTCAGAGCGTGGTGCTGCTGCGCAAGAACACCAGCAAGCAGTAAGGAGGGACCGGGATGAAGACTTGTTTGGGTATTGAGCTGGGCTCCACCCGCATTAAGGCGGTGACCATTGACGAAGCCTTCCAGCCCGTCTCCTCCGGGGACTACACCTGGGCCTCCGCCTACGAGAACGGCATCTGGACCTACTCCCTGGAGGAGGTGTGGACGGGCTTAAAGTCCGCAATCGCCAAAGTAGAAAACAGAGAAAAAATCGCCGCCGCCGGGGTGTCCGCCATGATGCACGGCTATCTGGCCTTTGACAAGGACTGGAAGCTGCTGGTCCCCTTCCGCACCTGGCAGAACACCATCACCGGCCCCGCCGCGGCGGAGCTGACCGGGCTCTTCGGCTTCAACATCCCCCAGCGGTGGTCCATTGCCCACCTGTATCAGGCGGTGCTCAACGGCGAGGAACACATCTCCCGCATCGCCCACATCACCACTCTGGCGGGCTACATCCACTATATGCTCACCGGCGTGAACGCGGTGGGTGTGGGAGAGGCCAGCGGTATGTTCCCCATCGACAGCGCCGCCCTGGACTACGACGCCGGGATGATGGCCAAATTCAACGCCCTGCCCAAGGTGGCGGCTCTGCCCTGGAAGCTGGAGGACCTGCTCCCCCAGGTACTGGCCGCCGGTCAGGAGGCGGGCAGTCTCACCGAAGGGGGCGCGGCCCTGCTGGAGGGCCTCCTCCCCGCCGGCATCCCCTTCGCCCCCGCCGAGGGGGACGCGGGCACCGGCATGACGGCCACCAACGCCGTGGCCCCCCGCACGGGCAACGTGTCCGCCGGCACCTCCATCTTCTCTATGGTGGTGCTGGAAAAGCCCCTGGCGAAGGTGTATGAGGAGATCGACCTGGTGACAACCCCCGCCGGGGCCCCGGTGGCTATGGTCCACTGCAACAACTGCACCAACGACACCAACGCCTGGGTCAATGTGCTGGGGGAGACCGCCCGGCTCTTCGGAGCGGACCCCGACTCCGGCGCGCTGTACACCAAGCTCTATGAGAAGAGCCTGGAGGGGGATCCGGACTGCGGCGGCGTGCTGGTGTGCAACTATCTGGCCGGGGAGGGGGTCACCCACATGGACGCGGGCCGTCCCCTGGTGGTCCGTACCCCCGAGACCAAATTCACCCTGGCCAACTTCTTCCGGGCCCAGCTCTACGCCACCATGTCCACTCTGAAACTCGGCATGGACATTCTGGCTCAGGAGGGGGTCGCCATCGACTCCCTCACCGGCCACGGCGGTCTGTTTAAGACCCCGGTGGTGGGCCAGAGCTATATGGCCGCCGCCTGCAATGCCCCGGTCACCTGCATGGAGACCGCCGGAGAGGGCGGCCCCTACGGTATGGCGCTGCTGGCCTCCTTCCTGCTAAACCGGGGCCAGGAGGAACGCCTGGAGGACTTCCTGTCCAGCCGGGTCTTCGCCGGGACCACCGGCTCCACCATCCAGCCCGACCCCGCCGCAGTGGAGGGCTTCAACGCCTACATCCAGCGGTATAAGGCCCTGCTGGAGGTGGAGCAGACGGCGGTACGGGTCCTGTGACCCCCCATTCCCAACAACAAACGGGCGGCCCCAGGCCGCCCCTATCAAAACTATGAGGAGGAAATCCCATGAATTATTCATTCTGGTTCGTTGTGGGCAGTCAGTTCCTGTACGGCCCTGAGGTGCTGGAGACGGTGGCCGCCCGGGCCCAGGAGATGGCCGGTGAGCTGTCCAAGGCCCTCCCCTTCCCCCTGGTCTACAAGGTGACCGCCAAGACCAACAAGGAGATCGCCGACGTGGTGAAGGAGGCCAACTATGACAACGCCTGCGCCGGGATCATTACCTGGTGCCACACCTTCTCTCCCTCCAAGATGTGGATCAACGGCCTGGCCAGCCTGCAAAAGCCCTGGTGCCACTTTGCAACCCAGTACAATCAGGCCATCCCCAACGAGGAGATCGACATGGACTTTATGAACCTGAACCAGGCCGCCCACGGCGACCGGGAGCACGGCTTCATCGGCGCCCGCCTGCGGGCTCCCCGGAAGGTCATCGCCGGTTACTGGAGGGACGAGGCGGTCCAGAAGCGCATCGGCAGCTGGATGAAGGCCGCCGTGGGCGTGGCCGTGTCCAAGGGAATGAAGGTCATGCGCTTCGGGGACAATATGCGTGAGGTGGCCGTCACCGAGGGCGACAAGGTAGAGGTCCAGACCAAACTGGGCTGGCAGGTGAACACCTGGGCGGTGGGCGACCTGGTGAAGGTGATGAACGCCGTCACCGAGGAGGAGATCGACGCCCTGATGGAGACCTACAGGTCCCAGTACGATATCGCCACCGACAAGCTGGACCACATCCGCTATCAGGCCCGGGAAGAGATCGCCATGAAGAAGATGCTGGACGCCGAGGGCTGTATGGCCTTCTCCAACACCTTCCAGGACCTGTACGGCATGGAGCAGCTGCCCGGCCTGGCCTCCCAGCACCTGATGGCCCAGGGCTACGGCTACGGCGGCGAAGGCGACTGGAAGGTGGCCGCTATGACCGCCATTATGAAGGCCATGGGAGAGGACGGCAACGGCTGCTCCCTGTTTATGGAGGACTACACCTATAACCTGGAGCCGGAGAAGGAGTACTCCCTGGGGGCCCATATGCTGGAGGTCTGCCCCTGCTGCGCCGCCCAGAAGCCCCGCATTGAGTGCCACCACCTGGGCATCGGCATGAACGAGAAGGACCCCGCCCGCCTGGTCTTCGAGGGCAAGGAGGGGGACGCCATTGTGGTCAGCCTCATCGACATGGGGGGCCGTCTGCGCCTGATCTGCCAGGATATCCACTGCGTCAAGCCCATCCTGCCCATGCCCAACCTGCCCGTGGCCCGGGTGATGTGGCAGGCGGAGCCCTCCCTCACCACCGGGGTGGAGTGCTGGATCACCGCCGGCGGCGCCCACCACACCGTCCTCAGCTACGACGTCACCGCCGAGCAGATGAAGGACTGGTGTACCATGCTGGACATCGAGTTTGTCCACATCGGCAAGGAGACCACCGTGGAGTCCCTGGAGCACGACCTGTTCCTGTCCGACCTGGCCTGGAAACTGAAGTAAACGAACATAATTCCTCCCCTGCCGGGGGAGGAATTATTAAAAAGGGGGAACTATCATGTTAGAAGAACTGAAACAAAAGGTCTTGGAGGCCAACCTCCTCCTGCCTAAGCACGGCCTGGTCACCTTCACCTGGGGCAACGTGTCCGGCATCGACCGGGACAAGGGTCTGGTGGTCATCAAGCCCTCCGGCGTGGAGTACGAGGGCATGACCGCCGAGGACATGGTGGTGGTGGACCTGGAGACAGGCCAGCGGGTTGAGGGCAAGTGGAAGCCCTCCAGCGACACCAAGACCCACCTGGAGCTGTACAAGGCCTTCACCAGTCTGGGGGGCATCGTCCACACCCACAGCCCCCACGCCGTGGCCTGGGCTCAGGCGGCGGAGGATATCCCCTGCTTCGGCACAACCCACGCCGACTACTTCTACGGCTCCATCCCCTGCGCCCGCCACTTGACCCAGGGGGAGCTGGAGGAGGATTATGAGAAAAATACCGGCGTCATCATCGTGGACACCTTCCGGGAGCGGTGCATCGAGCCCAACGCCGTCCCCGGTGTGATCTGCGCCAGCCACGGCCCCTTCACCTGGGGCAGAGACCCGGCTCAGGCGGTGTACCACGCGGTGGTGCTGGAGGAAGTGGCCAAGATGGCTATCCTCACCCGGCAGGTCCGGGCCGCCGCCGTCCCCGCCCCCCAGCGCTATCAGGATAAACACTATTTCCGTAAGCACGGCCCCGGCGCCTACTACGGCCAAGGCTGACAAAAACCGCTCCTCCCGGTGTGTTTCGGGAGGAGCGGTTTTCCGCGTTTGGATGGAGAGCGAAGAAATCAGCCCTGCGAAGCAGGGGCGCGCAAGCGGCGCAGCCCCTTGCCCCCTTTGGTAAAGGGGGTGTCTGAGCGAAGCGAGGGCGGGGGATTGTCTTAGGACGACTGCTTCTATTTCAGATTTCAAGTAGAAGCAGTGCCTGCCAGTCAATCCCGGCCCGCTTCGCGGGAGCCCCTTTTCAAAGGGGCCAGGCCGCCTGCGGGCGGGACGGGAGATGGGGTGATAGGATATGAAGGAACAGAATTACTGTGATATGGAGAGCCATGAGGCGATCAAGCGGCAGCATTCAGGACACGGGCATTGGCATCGGTCCGGACTTTCTGCCCCACATCTTTGATCCCTTTGAGCGTGAGCAGACCTCTACCATCAGCGGCACTCAGGGCGTGGGGCTGGGCCTGACCATCGCCGAGCGCCTGGTGGAGGCGATGCACGGCTTCATTCAGGTGAACAGCCAGCAGGGCAAGGGCACTTGGATTGCCATCTCCCTCCCCCTCCGCCTGTCAGGGGAGCAGTAGGGCTGTATAAACCCCACAGAAATTTCCGACGTGGACGGCGGCATTTTAGAGGATTTAATTCTTTTGTAACAACTGACGTTGGATTTGTTAATATCTTTCGGTTAATATAGAATCTGCAAGAGACAGTTCGTTTCATTTTAATCCTCTTTTTCAACGGGAATCCCCGGACGCCTTGGAGCAGGTGTCCGGGGATTTTCGTTGTTCCCACTCTGAACATAAAACATCCGCTCCAGGGAGAGGCGGAAGCCCTCCTCGGGGTGGAAGCCAGCTCGCGGGTTTCGGGTATGTGTACGGCTATTGCGTCCGCTAATTCGTAAAGTATCTTTAGTAGGATGGGACGACCCTAGTCTGCCGCTTTATGGCCCGGCGAAGCCGGTGGGGATTGACTGGCTGGCACTACTTCTA
>NZ_QWKI01000148.1 GCF_009911645.1 Pseudoflavonifractor sp. 60 | reverse complement strand
GTGCTGGCCCACCCCGCCAGCGTGGACTCCATCCCCTCCTCCGCCAATCAGGAGGACATTGTGTCCATGGGCACCACCGCGGGCCGGAAGGCAGGCTGGATCGTGCAGAACACCTTCTCGGTGCTGGCCGACGAGCTGCTCACCGCCTGTCAGGCCATTGACGTCCGCCGTCAGCTGAACACCCACGGTCAGGGCATTGCTCCAGTCCATGAGGCCATTTTGAAATACGTCCGGCAGAAGATCCCCTTCTACGAGATCGACCGGGAGATTTGGCCCGATATTCTGGAGGTGGAGAAGATGATCCGCAGCGGCGAGCTGCTGGACATTGTCAGGGAATACATCCCCGACTTCCAATAAAACTGCATGATTTAAAAAAGCGGGACAGTTCAAAGCTGCTCCGCTTTTTTGCTTTAAAATAAGCGCCGCCGGAGTATGCCCCGGCGATTTCACAAAACCGGGTTGAATGGGTTCAGGACAGATGCTATAATCAAGGCGCAGAGGGGGAGGAATGACCATGAAAATCGCTTTACTTCAAATAGCGGCGCAGGGTACCCTTGACGGCACACTTGACAAAGGTATGTTATTCTGCCGCAGGGCGAAAGAGCTGGGGGCGGATATTGCATTGTTTCCAGAAATGTTCAGCAACGGATATAACATTTACGGCCGTCCGGCGGCTGACTGGATTCGGGAGGCAATTCCGGCAGACCATACGTTTATTCAGGCGTTTCAGGCACTTTCAAAGGAATTGAACATGGCGGTTGGAATCACCCTGCTTGAGAAATGCGAAACAGGTCCCCGAAATACACTGATCCTGTTTGACCGTTTTGGAAAGCGGGTTCTCCAATATTCCAAAGTACACACCTGTGATTTTGATGCGGAGAGAAATTTGACGCCTGGAGATGACTTCCACGTTGCAGACCTTGATACAGAATCAGGCGTTGTGAGGGTGGGCGCTATGATATGCTTCGACCGTGAATTTCCTGAAAGCGCAAGGATTCTCATGCTAAAAGGCGCCGAGGTTATACTTGTGCCCAACGCCTGCCCAATGGAGATCAATCGTCTGTCGCAGCTCCGGGCAAGGGCATATGAAAATATGCTTGGCATTGCGACCTGTAATTATCCCATCAGTGTTCCGGACTGCAACGGGCACTCTAATGCCTTTGATGGCGTCGCATATCTTCCTGAGCTTTCAGGGTCCAGGGATACTTGTATTCTGGAGGCAGATGAATCAGAGGGAATATGGATTGCGGCCTTTGATATGGACAGAATTCGGAATTACCGCCGCAGCGAGGTACACGGGAATGCTTACAGGCATCCGCGCAAATATGGAATCCTTTGCTCCGAGGAAATCAATGAGCCCTTTGTCCGGAAGGATTACCGAGAATAAGCCGGCGGCATAACTCCCCCTGCGTCGCCGTTCATCTCCACCGGGTGCCACGGGATTGTCCTCTGATCCCACATCTGTTATTCTGCTAAGAAGTGCGGTGACAAAAATGATTCAATTCGCAGTTTGTGACGACGAGCCGGTCATGGTACAGGAAATCACAAATCAGCTTTCAGAATATATGAATGGGGGCGCATATTGCATCGTACTGTGTCAATGGCTTTTCCAGCGGGCAATCTCTTTTGGAGAGCGGTTGTGACTTCGATTTGATTTTCCTGGACATTCAAATGGAGCAGCCAAATGGGTTGGAGACCGCTAACATTTTGCGGCAGCATAAAAATCACTGCCTGTTGATTTTCGTGTCCGTTCTGAACGAGTGTGTATTTGACGCTTTTGAAGTGGAGGCATTTGACTATTTAGTCAAGCCATTAGATCGCGGTCATTTCAAGAAAACAATGGACAGGGTCCTCAAATCCTTACAGCAGAGAGAGGCAAAACGTATTGTTGTCCAGCGGGGAACTTCCTGTGATGTGATTCTGTTAGCCGAAATCGTGTACTGCGTGGTACAGGGCAGAAAAATCTATATCCACCAAAGCGACGGAACCATTACCGGCTACTACCTGTGCCACCGGTATACCGAGGAGCGGGAGCATCTGGAGGCCCGGTAGGCGGTGGTCACCGCTCTGAGCAAGGCCATCCCCGAGATTTCCGGCAGCTCTCTGACCACCATCTCCGGCCTGGGGGCCATGTGTTTTATGAAATTCGGTATCGGGGGCTACAACACCGGCGGCATTGCCGGGCGGCAGAGCGGGTATCTGGCCGGGTGCGTCAATTCCGGCTTCATCAACGGGTGCAAGGACACCGGCGGCATTGTGGGTCAGGCGGCGCGGGAGCTCAGCTCCGCCCTGGCCGCGCTGCAGGAGGCCCCCGCCCAGCTGAACACCGCCATCAACGGCCTGAGACGGGCGATGGACACGATGCACGAGATGGTATTTCCCGGTGGATTCCCCTTCTTGCCCTCCCTGAGCAGCCTCCAGGAGGCCCGGGAGAACCTGCGCCGGGCCCTTGACGCCCTGGACGACCTCCAGTGGGTGTCCGACTCCTCCGCCGAAATCGGACGTCTGCTGAGCTGGGCGCTGGACACCGTTGGAGACGCGGTGGAAACCCTCACCGGCAAGGGCCTGGCGGAGTTCTCCGTTCTAGGGGAGCCCTACCGGCAGGCCAGCGACAGCCTCTTTGACGTCCTGGGCGGACTGTCCAGTGAGATGTCCGGGCTGAACAGCGACATTCAGTCCGGCAACGACGCGCTGATTGCCGATCTGCGGGCCATCAGCAGCCAGTTCAACGCCATATTCAACCTGCTGCTGGACGCGGTCAACGACCTGCTGGACCTGCCGGAGGAGGGGCTGGACGCCATCATTCAGGGCACCTCTGAGGAGGATATCGCCGCAACCCGAGAGGGCAAGGTGACCAACTGCCGCAACACAGGCGCGGTGGAGGGCTGCTACGGCGTGTGGCCGGAGTTCGACCCCTCTGGGACCCGCTCCGACCTCACCCTGGAGGCGGTTTACGCCCCCTGGATCACCCTGGCCTACAGCGTGGAGCAGTTCGGCAAGCTGTCTCTGGCCCTGGCTGAGGGGCAGTTCACCAGCGAGGCTGTGCTCCACGTGACGGAGAGTACACAGATACCGCCCAAACAGGACGCCGTGGACTCGGTCACATGGGATATCTCCCTGTCCGGCAGCGGACTGGGCAGCGGAGATACCGTCCCCCTGCGGCTCCTCAGCCCCGGAGGGGACGGCGCCGATGTGTGGCAGTACCAGAACGGCCAGTGGGTGGAGGTGGACGCTGTGGCCAGCGGACAGTATTTGCTGCTCTCTATGCAGGGGACTCAGGGCACCTTCTTTCTCCAGCGCCGGGGAAGCGTCGCTTGGATCCTGATCCTGCCTGCGGCCGGCGGAGCGGCGGGGCTGGCGGCTGCGCTGCTGATTGGGGCCAGAGCCAAAAAGAAGGGCGTTGGCAAAAAAAGCACGCAGTTAAGTCATAGCCGCATGAAATCTCTCCAAACCGGGCATCCTGCCTGTATGAGCAAAGCTGTTCCTGGACCAGGGCGGGATAAATTTTAAAAAATTATTAAATAATGTGCCAGAAAGAGTTGACAGCGCCCCCCGCCAACCCTTATAATGACTACATTGCCCTTTGTAAGAGCAAGGATCTGCTCCCTTCCGCGGATCAATATGCGCCTCAGCTATACTTGAGAGAGGCGTGCCCAAAGCTTGTGGGTGGGAACTCATTTTTCATCTGCATACAGGGATATTTGGAGGAGGCTTAGTCGGGATGGTAAGAAAGACCTATTATGAACTCATAGATACATGCTATGAAGCCGCTTGCCGTGAAATCGAACGCAAACAGCTAAACCACGACCCGGCCTCATATTTTGTCAATCTGGATATGATATATCAGACCAAGCGGAAGAGCCACGGCAGTGAACGGCTGTTTTACGTTGCAGCGGATGGTTCTCTCGTGCTGCGGACTGATGATTTCAGGTGAGGCTCAAACGCCCCGGAGTGCATCCGGGGCGTTTTTGCCATTGCAGTATTTTGCGCAGGGATAGGCAGACTATTCCACATCCTAAATAGAGAGAAGCATGTGTATGAAATGGTCTACGCTGAGAAAATGGCTCTGGGGCATTTCTCTGGGCAGCACCTATTTTCTTTTGATATTGTCATTGATCCTGCCCGTTGCACTGGCTGTGCTCGATGGCTCCTGCTGCCCCAATATCCGCGAACTGTATCACTATTTCAATGCTCGAATAGATGAGCGCTTGAATGCGGCCATTGCCAACGCCGCCCGTATTCTCGGTACCGGAGCCGCCCTGACCCTGCTGGCCACCGCAGCGGACCGGAATGTGCTGGGCGCAGTGGATGCCCGGGATATTTTGAGAAAGCAGTACCCGCATTTAATCGGCTCCTATCTGGTCTTCTTTGTGCTTGTATTTACCAGCAGCATTGCCGGTGACTGTAATCAGGGCGCCATTGCCCTCTTCTCTTTGACTGGCGCCATCCTTCTTTCGATTTGGTTTTTCTGCTTGTCCCTCATCCTTTTGCTGGATTCCGACCATCAGCGGAATATGCTGTATACCTATTATTCCAAAAACGTCAGAAATGAACGCCTGCCCTTGACAGAGCGGATGTCTGACCTGCAAAATGCGGTACAGCTGACCCGTTCTATCCTGGTGTGCGGCGAGAGATTAGGCGATGTGATATGCTCAGCCCTGCTGCCCTATTCCACGCCGGACGAGGAATCGGAAGTGGCCGCCTGCAGGGACCAGTGGGAACAGGTCAAGCTGTTGGAGGGGGTTGATATTGCGGCGGTTGTGTGGACTCAGCTCCGTCTGCCTAATCACGGGACACTCCCCTTATCCCCACTGCAATTCAACACCATTTGTGAGGATGTCCTTATGACCGGTATCTGGAAAAAATCAGAGGTCAGCCGCGCCATCCTGCTGGTGGGTTTTGTTGACTCCCTGCTCCCCAAGGATTCGAACGGCTCTTATATCGGCGCCTGCCAGCAGCTCACTGTGTTCTGCCGCACCCTGCGGGCAAAGCACCAGGGGGACGCATGGGCGGAGCATCTGATTGGCTGCCTGGCCTGCGCCTTTGGCATGGCAATGGCGATTGCCTTTGTGGACAGAGCGGCGCCGGACTGGGTTGACGCAGCAGATTTGGATTCAGCCTGGAGGCTGTTCAGCAACAATTTCCACTCCAACGTTTTTTCCTGCGTGGACCAGCCCGACGGCAGAGAAAAAGCCGAGCTGGAGCGGACACTGCAATATATAGAGTGGAGTACACGAAGAAGGCTGGGCCTCTCCTGGGCCGCATACGGCAGTGACAGCTTGTATGACCCTGATGTGGATATACGCAGCCAGCTGGCCCAGAACATGACGAACCTCTATTTACTGGATCGTATCACTTCTCAATACGCTTCGCAATACATATCATATCAGGGAGATGAGGGTTAATGGATTACAGGAACATGGTAGCCCTGTTTAGCAAAACGCTTACCATGGACATGGCGCGGCCGCCTGCTTGTTCAACGGCGGATGCGGGGCGGATGAATACATGCTGGGCTGTGTTGGGATACTTCGATTTTCTACAAATCTATCCCCTTGCCCCCAAAACAGATTCATGGCTTGGGGACGTGCTGAGGCACAACCAGCAGCTGTCTTCAGAGCTGGACGGAGATTATTACTTTCATCCCCTGCATCTGACAACCGGCGTATCAAGGGAAGCCGACCCGGAAGAGTACCAGCGGTTTTGGACCGGACATGACGATAAGCCCTTCCTCTTTTTGTCCCTGGTACATGAGGCCGCGCCAGGCAGCGTCCCCCTGATTCAAGAGAGCATTATGTCAAGCAGCAGGCGGAACAATGTCCCCCGGCTCTGCTACCATACCATGGAGCTCAGTGATTTGGCGGTGGTATGGCGCTCTGGCAGCTTATGGGAGCTCTTTCAGGAGATACAAGACCTGTACCGTCTGGAAGCGGTTGGAGATATGAGCACCTTTTCCGCAATTGACCAGGAGTTTATCAATCTCTTTGCCCATGATCCAAAGCCGGAGATCGATCCGGGGAGGGCGTTATTTGCCTCATCCCGCTATATCGTGCGCAGTGTAGAGCAGTCCCACAATTATCTGCGGCAGCTGGAAAAAATGAAGATCAACGTTGATCGCACTTACTTTTCAACCGGTATGGAAGATTTGCATCTCCTCCAGGAGAACATCAGCGCAGCTGATTTTCTATATTTTTTATATGTCCACCTGAACAATCCTTATCAGCAGGCGTTCTTTGAATGCTCCACCCGTTTGGGAATCCCGGAGAATTTTAAAGAGGACAAAGATGCGTTTTCTGCCGGCAGCCGGTCTGCCAGCAAAGAGGAGCCCGCTTTCTCCCAAAAATGCAAGCTCTTGCTGACAAACTTCCAGGCCACGCGGAAGTCCGCTCACGGCTTGACCAATATGGATCAGTCGTGGGTCAAGCCGACCAGCAGCCTTCTGAACGCGCTGGCTGATATGAGCAAAAACTGGGTCATGGACGGCTTTTGCTATTTGATCTATGATGCCGCACGTCTGTTCTGCGAAAAGATCAGGGCGTGGAATGTTACGGGGCGGTCTTTAGATATAAAAAAGGAGACCAATCTGGTTCAGCGGTTTGTACGCGGCTGGGGCGGACTGATGGAGCAGGCAACCCGTACAGACGGGAGATTTATTCAGATGCCCGGCTTCAGTCCGGCGGTCTGTGAGATTCCAGCCCACCTGTTGGAGTGTTATCTATCCGTGATGATGTGCTGTGCCAGCCTGATGGTGGTGAAGCCGGAAAAAAACGATGTTGCACTGCTGCTTGTCCCCAAGATATGCCGCCGCGTGAAGGTCCATTCCGTTTTGGACGAGATCCGGAGCTGTAAACACCTGCTGTATGTAGACATTCCCATGGAGATGCTGTATGACCCCATCGCCGTGCTGTGCGGACTGTGTCATGAACTGGCCCACAATGTAGGCGATACCTGGCGCAACCGGAAAGAGCGAGGCACACGCATTATCTACGCGGCAGCGTATGAGCTGGCCAACCGCCTGGGACTGGATTCGCCTCCTGTCATCCAGGAAATCTACGCCACACTGAAAAATATTTGCCAGTGCAAGGGCAGTGCTTCCATTGACTATATGGCAAAACTCCCTCCTCTGCTGTATGGAGGAATGATCGCCGCGCTGAAGGATGACGCGGAATTTTCCCGGTGGACCTATCTGTACCAGACAAGCGAGAATCTTTCTTCCCAGCAAATCCGGGCTATGCAGAAAAAAAGCACCCTTAACCGGAACAGCTTGCTGTATGAGGGCTTTAATTTCTTTCAAGAGATGGAGAACCTGATTTACCTGTTTCGTGAGTGCTACGCCGATATGGTTATGCTCTATCTGTTAAAACCCGATCAGACAACCTATGAGGCTTTTGCCATACAAGAGCTCCGCACCCAGACACAGGACAGCAGCCTGTGGACCTCAGAGCCATACAGCACATTGGTCGAACGCTGGGGGCTGGTTATTTCAGTGATGCAAACAAATGGGCTGTGGGCGGCGACGGACTTTGTAAAACGTGGAGCCGAACAACAAAATGATCCAACCGCCAAGCGGCTTCATGCTGATATTTGTGATTTTATCGCATGGTTTCATGAAGCCGGCGGAGAAAAACCCAATCACCGGTCAAAAGAGACACTCCAGCAAGTCTATGATTATCTCTCGATCTGTTATAGGTCAATCGATATGTCTTTTCATTGTGATGGCCCCCATTTCCGCACCGCGGAAGGTCGATATCAGAATCTGACCAGCTTGCGTATGCTTTTTTCCAGTCTGTCCAACGAGTATAATGTTGATTATGAGGCGTTTGAGGGTTTCATTGCCCTATATCGAAAAAGCATGATTCAGTCAAGCAACGCCCCCATGGACGGCTGGCCGTTCAGATAAAAGTCTCTTCAAATTCATAAAGCAGAGAAAATTTGTAGAGCGGGCCGGGGTGGTTCCACCTTGTGATTCCGCAGGAGCGCACACGGCGGCTTCGCCGCCTGCGGGCGGGGAATTGTCTTAGGAAAGCTGCTTCTATTTCAGATTTCAAGTAGAAGCAGTACCTGCAAGTCAATCCCCACCGGCTTCGCCGGAGCCCCTTTTCAAAGGGGCCAGGCCGCCTGCGGGCGGGGAATTGTCTTAGGAAAGCTGCTTCTATTTCAGATTTCAAGTAGAAGCAGTCCCCGCAAGTCAATCCCCACCGGCTTCGCCGGAGCCCCTTTTCAAAGGGGCCAGGCCGCCTGCGGGCAGGACGAGGGATAGGCCCTGCGAAGCAGGGCCGCACAAGCGGCGCAGCCGCTTGCCCCCTTTGGCAAAGGGGGTGGCCGAGCGAAGCGAGGGCGGGGGATTGTCTTAGGAAAGCTGCTTCTATTTCAGATTTCAATGTAGAATCAGTGCCAGCAAGTCAATCCCCACCGGCTTCGCTGGAGCCCCTTTTCAAAGGAGCCAGGCCGCCTGCGGGCGGGACGAGCCCTGCTTCGCAGGGCCATAAAGCGGCAGGCTAGGGTCGTCCCACCCTACACAAGATACTTTACGAATGAAAGTAAACGTTTTATACCCGTTGACTTTTTCATTAAAAACGTTTAGTATGGAAGATATGTACAAAATCACACTTCAAGGAGGCGGGAACAATGGAATTTATTGATATGCACTGCGATTCGTTGACTGTCTTGCTGCTGACAGATCGGGAGAAGGCGGATTTGAATCACGCAAAGTCGACCATGGTTGATTTTGAGCGCATGAAAAAGGGCGGGCAGACGGCCCAATTCTTTGCGGTATTTCTTCCGGCCCCCGGGATGCTTGAGCCGTTTCATATTCCGGCAATCAGCGATGAGGAGTATATTCAAACGCTGCGGGGTTATCTGCTGAAGAACGTGGAAGCTCACCCTGATCTCATACAAATGGCCTACACCGGGGAGGACATTTTGACAAACAGGAGCCAGGGAAAGATGTCCGCCGTCCTTACAATGGAGGATGGCCGGGCTGCCGCCGGGGATTTGGAAAATATCAAGCGCTTCCACAAGATGGGCTTCCGGGCGATTTCCCTCACATGGAATATGCCGAACTGCTTTGGCGCTCCCAACTCCTCCGACCCGGAAATCATGAGTCAGGGGCTTACGGAGTTTGGCAGGGACGCGGTGGCGTATATGCAGGAGCTTGGCATTCTTGTGGACGTATCCCACCTGTCTGAAGGCGGCTTCTACGATGTGGCGGGTATCTGCAAAAAACCGTTCATAGCAACCCATTCCAACAGCTTTACCCTCTGTCCCCATCCAAGAAACCTGACGGATGAGCAGATTCGGGCGCTTGGCAACGCGGGCGGTATGACCGGGCTGAATTTTGGACCCGAGTTTTTGAACCCGGATATCCACTGCAAGGACAGCACGGCGCTCCAAATTGCAAAGCACGCACGGCATATTGCTGACGTCGGCGGCGTAGACTGCGTTGGGATCGGCAGCGATTTTGACGGAATCAAGGGCAATTTGGAAATCAGCGACTGCACGAAGTTAGGGCTGCTGGAGGACGCGCTGAAAAAAGAGGGATTTTCCTCCGATGAACTCGAGAAGATCTTTTATAAAAACGTGATCCGCGTGATGAAAGATACTCTGAGGTAAATGGGCGTCATTGATTCCCTGGAGCCTCAAAACAGCGTGAACTGATGATCCTGGTCTCTCCATGCTCTCCAGGCCGAAGCAGCGGCCTGGAGAGCATATTGTTTAGGCGGCGGATTTTATTTGACAAAGGCGGCTAATCAGGGATTGTGCCATTTTTAAGCAAAATCGGAACCCTTTTGAAGGGAAAAATCAAATAAGCTCTTGCGAAAGCAAGAATGGTGGATTATAATAGAAAATCAAGATTTTGAACAAAGGAATGAGACAAAATGAGCACACAACTCCTCCAACAGATATGGGAGGCGCAGGATACTGCCTATGATCTTATGAGCGAATACGATTCCCTGCCCCACCACTACGGCGGCGTGGTGCTTTATCAGGCGGAGGCCTACATCGTGAATCTGGTTGGACAGCATCCCGGCATCACAGTGACCCAGCTTGCGGAAATTTTGAACAAAACCACCAGCGCCTGCTCTCAGATTGTGCGGAAGCTGAGAGCCAAAGGTTTTGTGGAGCAGATTCGAAATCCGGACAACAACCGCCTCTACAACCTGGAGCTGACCCAGACGGGGACGGAGGTATTTCGGGCCCACATCAGCTTTAATCAGGAGTGCCAGGTGAAAACCTTTGAACTGCTGAAGGACTTTACCGACGAAGAGCTGATGGTCCATCTGCGGGTCCAGAGGAAGCTGAATGAGGCTTATCAGGACGATGTGAAGCGGAGCAAGGAACAGGTGGACAGACCGTAGGAGCCGGGACCGGGTTCTCCCAAAGGAAGCCATTCATATTGCAGCAAAGGCTGGACGGCGTGTGCCGTCCAGCCTTTGTCGTAATGTCACAAAATCGAGGGTTTTGAATTGTGCACTAAAACAAAGTATCTTAATTACACAAAAATACTCTTGCTTTTTCTGGGATTTATAGTATTATAAATATGCTTAATCGTTAAGCAATGGCTTTATTTAGGAGAAGGAGGTATTTTTATGGGCAGACCAATCATTGGCATACTAAGCAGCAGATCCGATATCCCGCTCCCGGGAGGACCAAATCTCTCCATCGAGTACGCCAGCGTTGCCTACTGCCGGGCAGTGGTGCGCGGCGGCGGGACGCCGCTTTTGCTTCCGGTGACGCCCGAACCGGAGCTGGCGGAGCAGATGTTTGCGCAGTGCGATGGGATCCTCTTCCCCGGCGGGGTCGATGTGGACCCCAGGTTCTACGGGGAAGCGCCCGACCCGATGCTCGGCACCGTTGACAGCACGATGGACCGTTTCTGGCTTCAGGCGCTGGATTTCGCCCTGGACCATAAGCTCCCCCTGCTGGGAATCTGCCGGGGTATGCAGCTGGTCAACGTGGGTCTGGGCGGCAGCCTGTATCAGGATTTGGTCCGGCGGGGCGTCCCCTCGTATCTGCATTCCCAGAAACAGAGCCGGGACTATCTGATGCATCAGGTCAAGCTGACGCCGGGCAGCCGTCTGAGCGCGGTGCTGGGGGAGGAGTCGGTCTACACCAACACCATGCATCACCAGTGCGTCAAGGAGCCAGGAAAGGGACTGAAGCGGGTTGCCCAGACAGACGATGGGGTCCCTGAGGCCCTGGAGTCGGAGGACGGGCAGATCATGCTGGTCCAGTGGCACCCGGAGGCCCTGCTGGAGACGGAACCCAGGATGTGCCGCCTCTTCGAGGACCTGATTGAACGATGCAGAGGAGAGCAGCAGTAAGAAATGAGGAAAAACGGCGACGACTCAAATCGGGAGGTACTTTTATGGTAAAAGAACAGACAAAGCAGAAAAAAGACATCAGTATGTGGACCACAATTGTAGTCGTAATTGCGGTGGTGTACATCCTTTCCCTGATCCTGCCCTCCGGCTCCTACCAGCGCACCGAGACCGGCACGGCAATCCCGGGCTCCTATGAGGTGGTGGAAAAAATCTACCTCTCTCCTCTGGATGTGGTGATGAAGGTGTGCGACCAGGCCTACAACACCTTTGGCAAGCTGTTTATCTGCCTGATGATTATGAGCGGCCTGATGGGCGTGACCAACTCTACCGGCGTGCTGGACAAGGCCCTTGCCAATATGATACGCAAGTTTAAGGATAAGGCGCTACTCATCATACCAGTATATGTATTTGCCACCGGCGTCCTGGGCGCTATGGGGTCTATGATCTCAACCGTTGTGCTATTCGTCCCCCTGGGGCTCTCCCTGGCAAAGCAGCTGCGGGCGGACCGCTCCTTTGCGGTGGGACTTGTTATCTGCGGCTCTTTCACGGCGTTTATGTCCTCCCCCATTAATATGCTGACCTGTATCATGGGCCAGACGATTGCAGGCATCCCGGAATACTCGGGCGGCGGCCTGCGTACCATCGTCACCATAGTCAACCTGATTATCGTATCCGCGTTCCTGATCCTGTGGGTCAAGCGCTGCCAGAAGGACCCATCCATCTATGAGAAGAATTTCGGCGGCGCAGAGATCGGCGACGGCATGGACAATGTTCAGGAGTACAGCCCCCTGACCGGAAGAGAGATCATCATTTTGATCCTGTTCTTCGGCACCTTTATCTTCTTCGCAGCCGGCGGTGTGCTGCTCAACCTGAGTATGCTGCCCCTGGCCTCTGTGGTACTGCCTCTGGTACTTGTCATCGGCTTCCTGGGCGGCTACGATCTGGACGAGACCATGAAGCACTGGGCCAAGGGCACCGGCGGCATGGCCAGCGTAATGCTGTTCATGATTTTCGCCTGCTACATGAACGTCATCCTGAACAACTCCGGCATTCTGGATACCCTGGTATACTATGTCTCCATGCCTCTGAGCTATTTGAGCGGCGCCCTGGCGGTTGTCGGTATGTTCATCGCCAACGCTGTCATCAATGTCTTCATCAACTCCGGCTCCGGCCAGACGGCGATCATGATGCCGATTATGGCCCCCCTGGCCGACGTGCTCGGCGTGACCCGCCAGATGTCCGTCCTCGCCCTTCAGTATGGCGACGGCTTCACCAACCTGTTGGCCCCCACCAGCGTCAACCTGATGGCCTGCCTTGCAGCTGCGAAGATCGGCCTGAAGGATTGGTACAAGCTGTGCGTGCCCCTCTATGCGCTCCTTGCAATCGTGTTGATCATCTCCATCTTTGTCGGTACGGCAATCGGCTATTCCTGATGTCCCTTCCTGTGTTCCCGTCCCCTCAGGGGACGGGAACACAAGCACGGCTTGCAAAGGGGCCGCCGGTCCCTGAGCTGCCGCTGTTCATAAGCCAGATGAGTTTTGAGAGGAGAATCCGTCCATGGAATTGGTAGAGAAGATTTGTCAGATCTCAGATGAACTGGAGCAGCACACCATTGAAATTCGCCGTCAGATCCACCAAAATCCGGAACTCTCCTACAAGGAGACCCAGACCAGCGCCCTTGTCCGCGAGGAGCTGGAGCGCATGGGGGTCTCTTACGAGGAGAGCCCGGTGAAGCCCGGGATCATTGCCACCATTGACAGCGGGAAGCCCGGTAAATTCCTGATGCTCCGGGCGGATATGGACGCTCTTCCCATTCAGGAGGAGACAGACTTTGAATTTGCATCGCGCAATCCCAACGTAATGCACGCCTGCGGACATGACGTACATACTGCAAACCTTCTTGCGGTCGCGGAGGTTTTAAACCGCACCAAAGAGGACTGGCAGGGCAAGGTGAAGCTGGTCTTCCAGCCGGCGGAGGAGAGCGGCGGCGGCGGCCGTGAGATGATTAAGGCCGGCCTGATGGAGGAGATGCCTGACGCCTGCTTCGCCCTCCATGTGGACAACACGGAAGCTGGTCAGGTGCTGATCGGGAAGGGCTATCTGACTGCATACTCCGACGGCTACCTGATGACAGTTCACGGGAAAGCGGCCCATTCCTCCACCCCGGAGGAGGGGGTTGACGCAATTGATATTGCGGCCTCCATCATCACGGCCCTCCACGGGATCGCCTCCAGAAACCTGGGCCCGATGGCCCAGGGAACGCTGAACATCGGGACCATCAAGGGCGGTATGGCCGGAAACATTATTGCGGACAAGGTCGATATGGTCTGCATGATGCGCAGTCTGTGCGACAAGAGCCGGGATACCATGCGGGAGCGCATTGCGGCCCTGGCCACAGGGATCGCCGAGGCCAAGGGCGGAAGCTGCGACTGTGATTTCCGGGCGGGCTACGCCGCCGTGTATAACAATGAGGAATTCAGTGAAGAGGTGTACCGCACACTCAACAAGTATGAGAGCGCACTCTACCAGGGTCCCCTTGCGGGAGCCAAGTCCCGGGTTAAGATCGGCAGTTATCCCATGCTTGCGGCGGAGGACTTTGGCTTCTACAGTCAGAAGGTCCCGTCCTGTCTGGTTTGGGTCGGCGTTGGCGAGGGCGCGCCGAAACACAATTCTCACTTCTCGGTCAATGAGGACTGCATCAAGTTCTGCACACGGGTTATGGTGCTGACCGCCCTGGAGTATTTGAACCGCTGAGACTCTTTCGGCGTCCGCCGGAGCCGGCAGGCGGGTCAGTGAGCTGTTCTTCCACCCTCCGGGGGATGGGGGACCAGGAAAAATTTAGGAGGATGAATTTAGGATGAAATATGATTTTACTTCCATTATGGACCGCCGGAATAAAGACGCGTTGGCGGTTGACGTGCTGGGCAAAATGCCGGATATGGCGCCCAATCCCCCGAAGGAGGGCTTTGACGTTATCCCCATGTGGGTTGCCGACATGAATTTCCCCGTCCTGCCCGCGATTCAGGAGGCCATGATTTCCCGGGTCAAGGAACCCCACTTCGGCTATTTCCAGCCCCGGGACGAGTACTACGATTCCATCATCCGCTGGCACGAGACGCGCAACGGCGTGACCGGCCTGACCCGGGAGCACATCGCCTATGAAAACGGCGTGCTGGGCGGAGCGGTCGCCGCACTGAACGTCTTCTGCTCCAGGGGTGACAACGTCCTGGTCCACTCGCCCACCTACATCGGCTTCACCAAGAGCCTGACCAATAACGGCTACCATATCGTCCACTCCTCCCTGGTGAAGGACGAGGGGGGCGTATGGCGTATGGATTTTGAGGACATGGAGCGGAAAATTGTGGAAAACCACATCCACGCCGCCATCTTCTGTTCCCCCCACAACCCCTGCGGGCGCGTTTGGGAGCGGTGGGAAGTGGAGCGGGCCATGGAGCTGTTCCAAAAGTACGAGATCAATGTGGTTTCGGACGAAATCTGGTCCGATATCATTCTGGAAGGCCACAAGCATATTCCGGTGCAGTCCGTCTCTGAGTATGCCCGGAACCACACGGTGGCCCTCTACGCTCCCTCCAAAACCTTTAATCTGGCCGGATTGGTCGGCGCCTACCACATCATATATGACAGGAAGATCCGGGAGCGGGTGGAGAAAGAGTCCTCTCTGTGCCACTACAATGATATCAACATCCTCTCCATGTACGCCCTCCTCGGCGCGTATCAGCCCGAGGGCTACGTGTGGGCCGACGAGCTGCGGCAGGTCATCACTGGCAACGTGGAATACGCCTGCGATTACATCGCCCAGCACTTCGATGGCGTGGAGGTCTCTAAGCCGGAGGGCACCTATATGCTCTTTGCCGACTGCTCCAAGTGGTGCGAAAAGCATGGCAAGACGCTGGACGAGGTGGAGCAGGCCGCCTGGGATGTGGGTGTTGCCATTCAGGATGGCCGGATGTTCCACGGCCCCTGCCACCTGCGCATCAACCTGGCCCTGCCCCTCAGCCGGGTGAAGGAGGCCTTCGACCGGCTGGATCAATACGTCTTCAACGCATAGACCGGTATACCGGCACTTTGTATTGCAGATATTAGGAGGTAGTATGTCTATTTATACCATTACATTCAGCCCCACCGGAGGAACGAAAAAGGCCGCAGACCGCTTGTCCGCCGCCCTTGGCCCGTGTGTCCAGGAGATCGACCTGACCGTTCCCGGTACCGATTACAGCCAGTTTTCCTTCTGCGCCGACGATATTTGTGTCGTTGCGGTTCCCTCCTACGGCGGACGGGTTCCCGCAGCGGCAGTCTCCCGCCTGGCCGCCATGGAGGCAAATGGGGCAAAGGCGGTTCTGATGGCAGTTTACGGCAACCGCGCCTATGAGGATACCCTGCTGGAATTGAAGGAGACGCTGACCCAGGCCGGATTCTGCTGCGCGGCGGCGGTGGCCGCTGTGGCGGAGCACTCCGTTATGCGCCAGTTCGCCAGCGGACGCCCAAATCAGCAGGACCTGGAGACGCTGGAACAGTTTGGCCGTCAAATCAAGGAGGACCTGGAAAAAAATCCCTCGTCCGCCCATGTGGACGTGCCGGGCACCACGCCCTATCGGGAGTACCACGGCATTCCGCTGAAGCCCAAAGCGGGAGAGACCTGCATTGGCTGCGGCCAGTGCGCACAGGCGTGCCCTGTGGGTGCGATACCGGCAGAGGACCCGTCTTTCACAAACACCGAAACTTGTATCAGCTGTATGCGGTGCATCGGCGTCTGCCCCGTTCAGGCCAGAACGCTGGACGCGGCAATGCTGGCTGGAGCGTCACAGCGGCTGGAACAGGTCTGTGCGGAATTTAAAGAAAATGAGCTGTTTTTGAACTGATCGCTCCAGCCCTGGCTGTCCCCGGAGTTCAGTCATTTCCGCAATCCAAGTAAAAAGACCACAGACTTTTTGAACATCGTCTGTGGTCTTTTTTCGTTTTCATCTGTATAGAAAGGCCCGTCATCCTCCCGCCCTGCGTTTCCTGTCCGCTCCAGGCAGGGGCAATGGAAAGAAATGGAGTGTGATTACAGCATTTTGGGTCCTTCCGAAATGGTCTGACATACTGCATTGCTGGTATGAGCTGAAAATACCTGTATCTTGGGGATACAAGTGATAAACTGGCATCCCCATTCCCCTGCATAGTCCGTTAATTCCATGATCTCCTCTTTCAAATTCCAAGGGAGGATAAGTAAGTAGTCCGGCTGATATCTCCTCAGCGCGTCAACGCCCACAATGGGGATCAAGCTGCCCGGAAGATAGAAGCCCTGTTTATGGGGGTTGGAGTCCACCACAAAATCAATCACGTCATGCTTGATCCCGCAATAGTTCAAAAAGGTATGCCTTTCGCCGCTGCGCCAAAGGCGGCAATGCGCTTCCCCTGTTTTTTCAGGCCGCTGAATAGCTGAAGCGCATCCCGCTGAATGGCCTGCATCTGCCGGGGAAAATTGGTATAGGTCTGGATGTTTTCCAGGCCAAAGTCACGCTCTTGATTCAGCAGCGCGGAGACGGAGTCCCGTTCCTGGATCGAAGTGCAATCCTCATGCGCCGCATAGATCCGCAGCGAGCCCCCATGGGTCGGCAGTTCTTCCACGTCATAAATCTTCAAGCTGTGGCGGTGAAACAGGCGCTTCACCGTTTCCAGGGAGAGATAATGGAAATGCTCATGGTAAATGGTATCGAACTGATTGTTTTGAATCAGCCGCAGCAGGTGGGGGAACTCCATGGTAATGGTGCCCTTGGGGCCGAGCACCAGAGACAATCCCTCCACAAAACTGTTGATATCCGGGACGTGTGCTAATACATTGTTGCCGATCACAAGGTCGTAAAGGCCATCCTCCGCCCTGATTTCCTGTGCGGTGCGGGCATGAAAGAAGCAGCAGCGGACATCCAGCCCCTTCGCTTTCGCCTCCGCCGCCACGTTTTCTGCCGGTTCAACTCCCTTTACGGGGATCCCATATGGCTGAAAATATTGCAGCAGATAGCCGTCGTTGCAGGGATTTCCAGGACGCGGCTGTCCCGGGTGAGCTGGAGTCTGGAGATAATCATATCCACGTACCCTTTACAGTGTTCGAGCCAGCTCCTGGAAAAGGAGCTGAAATACTGATACTCCCCAAAAATCTGCTCAGGGCGCTGGTAGAGCCCGGCCTGAACCAAAAAGCAGCGTTCGCACACCTGGACCTTCAGCGGGTAGAACATCTGTCCCCGGTTTAAATCCTCGGCGGACAGATACTCGTTGGAGAGCGGCGAAAGGCCCAGGTCCGCAAAGGTGTGTTTTAATGGGTGTCCGCAGAAGCGGTAATGCTGATTGTCCATCAAAGTCATCTCCTGGCTTAAATCAATGTTCCCAAAACCGCTCCAGTCCCTCTGCCAGGGATATCTTGGGGACCCAGCCCGGAGGCGGGGGGTATATGCGGCAGGGACGTTCCGGCATATTGGGCGGGTCTGGACGCGCCCCCCAATTCAATTCAGGGGCAATGTTATTTACCTGAAGCATCAGCGCGGCTGTGTCCCGCAAAGAGCGGGGCGCTTCGTGGAAGAGCTGGAAAAAGTGATGCCCCGGCCCTCCGTCCAAGGCGGCGGCAGCCTGCATAAACCCCTGGACCGCATCGTCGATGTAGACTGCGTCATATAGCTGCCGGCCAGAGGTCAGGTCGAGGGGGGTCTGCGCCAGGGCGGCCCGCTGGATCAGGTTCAGCACCTTGGGACGCAGGTCCCCGGGGCCGTAGGTGTCGGATATCATCACTGCCGCCGCGCTGAGCAGGCCGGAGCTGGTATAGAACTCCACAAGGTCGCTGAATGCCTGCTTGGTGGCCGCATAGAGGGTCAGAGGCCGATATTCCGCACCGGTACAGTGGGTGGTGACCGTTGTGGCATAGACCAGCCGGCGGCATCCGACGGCAGACATCCCCTCCAGCAGGCAGGTCCCCAACGTCAGATTGCTCTCCAGCAATTGCGGGATCGCCTTCTCATCGTGGGCGGTGGTATACACGGCCCGCCCCCGCTGG
>NZ_QWKI01000147.1 GCF_009911645.1 Pseudoflavonifractor sp. 60 | reverse complement strand
TCCTCTCGTTTCCCGCTCTCCGGTCCGGAAAACGCTGAGCGAAACGCAAAATTTCTGTTGTGCTTCGCTCAACGCTTCCCCGACCCGATCACGGGCCTTCACCGCCGTCCCGGGCGGCAGGGATTTATCTGCAAGCTAAGCGCTTTTGCTCAGCTTCTGCATTTGAACATACTGCGCCAGCCCCTGGTCCTTGATGTTTCGGGCGGCGTTGACCTCCCGGTCTTGGACTCCGCCGCACTTGGGGCAGACCCAACGCTTTCCTCTGAGAATGGCCGCCTCCTGCCTCTCTCCGCAGAGGGAACAGATTTGGCTGGAGGGGAAATAGCGGTCCACCAGAATCAGCGGCTTGCCTTGGCGCTCCAGCTTGTAGCGAAGCATTTCCCGGAACA
>NZ_QWKI01000146.1 GCF_009911645.1 Pseudoflavonifractor sp. 60 | reverse complement strand
TCCGGATTTTTGAAAAAGACCCGGAAAGCCTGGGAGAGCTTGTTGTGCTCCTGAATCAGCGCCTGATTGTCCACTTCTGTTAAAAAGGGCGCGCTTTTCTTGTACTTCGCCGGAGTCGGGATGAAGTGGGCCCCGGTTTCAAGATAAAACCGCTGCTGGTTGGAGAGCATTTGGTTCCACACGTACCGGCAGCAGCCAAAGGTCTTTTCAAACAGCTTTGCCTGGGCTTCGTTCGGGTTCAGACGGACCTTGATGGTGGTATACTGAGCCGAATTTCTGCTCTTTTCCCCGCCATGGTCCCGTTCCCCCTTCCCCGAATTTTGCGATAGTGTACTTCTTCAAATCGAAAAAGCAGCTTCAAAAAAATTTGAAAAAGGGGCTTATTTTTCAGGACCAGGTGCCGATTATAGTGTTGTAGGCAAAAGCCGCCTCCAATTTGTAAAAGTACACTTTTACAAATTGGAGGCGGCTTTATTGATATGGATTATTCAAATGAAAAGGAGGGCGGTGAGCAAGCGGGGGGAGGAACGGCGGGAACCGGCGGCCTCCATTGACAGCTTTAAATCCATGGAGAAGCCTGCTGGGCACTATCTATATCTCTGCTGCCGGGGCCGCTGGGATATTTCTGAGGGCTATATTGTCCTTAGAAACTACATCCTGGAACAGGGCTTGAAGACAACAGGGAATTTCTACGCCTGTGATTTAGCCGGGTTCATCCTTAATTCGGTGGAGAAAAACGCGGCGTCGATGATCTCGGTGCAATTGGCAGAATAAATTCTGATTCATGCTTCACCGGCACAGCCAACGCCGCTCAGCACTCCAGTGTTCTCTGCCGCAGACAGCTCCATCCCGTCAGCGCCGCGCCCACGATCAGCAGCACTGCAATGCAGATCGCTTCCGCTCCCTTTGATACAAAAAAATCTGCGCCGTCCCAAGCTGCATGAAAGAAAAATGCGTGGTTCACCGCCCATGTGGCGAAAAATCCCCCCATACTCACAAACAGCGGGAATGCCTTTAGCAGCATGGACACATAGTTGTCACTGAACCGGGACAGGAACAGGGTCACAGCGCCGATGCCGGGTCCCAAGGCCAGAATCATCCCGGTCAAAATGGCCAGATACTGCCCGTAGGTCCAGTTGAACCAGGGTGTTCCAGTAGGCCAGACAGAGTTGCCCAGGGGGCAGTTCTTCAGGGCAAGAGGCCCCTGGGCCAAAAACGGGATGGCGTAAGCTGTTACATTCACCACACTCAGCAGCAGCGCGGAAACCAGCCCCGCCGCCAGCTGGGTATGCAGCACCCGCCGCCCCCGGCGGCTGGACCACTGGAGGGGCCTCGTCCGCCGCAGCCGGTCCCGTACCAGGGTGGGGGAGAGCAGCAGGATCACGCTGATGGCCGTCCACTGGGCCAGATACTTGAGATAGAAGTTCGTGGAATCCATCACCGACCCGCTCAGGAGACTCTTAGGCCAGTCCTCCACCGCCAGCATCTGCTCCTGCTCCTTTACGGTGTAGGACTCAAAATAGTCGTGCTGCCGGAGATAGTCCCTCGGGTCGTCATAGCGCTCCAGCATCTGCTGAATCGTGGAGATCGTATCGAAGTTGGTGCGGCTCTGGAGCGCCCATATCATCTGCGTGTCCCTCTCCTCCTGCTGGAGGGCGGCACAAAAACTCTTGTAGTCTGTGAGCCCCGATGCCGCGGCCTCTGGAAGCTCCTCCAGCTGCCGGTCGAATATGGCGATTTCCTCCGCCAGCCGGCTGTCCAGCTCCGCCCGCTCCTCCGGCTCCAGGGTTGGGCCGTACCGGGCGGTCCACTCCAGCGACAGATCATACTCCTCCCGGGCCGAGGGGCCGTTGGAGAAGTACTCAATATAGAAGCCAGGGAACATATAGTAATAAATCAGTCCCAGCAGAACAGTACCCGCCACCACACCGGGACGCCAGATTTTCCCCAGTTCCTGCCAAAATAAACTCATGTCATCACATCCTTTCGCCCAAAGCGTCTCAGCGCCAGAGCTGTTCCCAGACCGCAGGCCGTCAGCCCCAGCCCTGTGCCGATGGTCTCCTGCCAGGGAACAAAGGCATTCAGGCCCAGCTCGGTAAACCAGCCGTTGACATACAGCCAAATGCTGACCGGCTGGAAGGTCAGCAGCCCATCCACAGTCCCGCCTGGGCACAGAGGGCCTGGGCCGCCGCGCCGCCGCACAGCAGCAGGGTCAGCACCAGGGCGGCCAGGTACACATTGCCCATCAGTGTTCCGCAGACTGCCGCCAGCAGAGTGAACACCACAGTCAGCAGTCCGCCCAGCCCCACCACCGACGCCAGATAACTGCCCACGGTCAAGTCCGCCCAGGTGAAAAAGGGGCGGCGGACCAGCATATCAATGACGTAGTTAAATTGGCTGGACACACTGCCGCCCCAGACGCCGCTCCAGTCCCAGAACAGCAGGAATATCCCCAGCGTAACCGCCGCCAGCAGCAGATAGATTGCCAACGCCCAGGTAATTCCAGCCATCACCTTCCACCGGCACAGTTTTCTCCCGGTACGGGAGGCGTACGCCCCCGCCGCCGTCCGCTGCTGGTTTTCATAGCCCAGCAGGAAGAGCATGGACAGCATCCCCAGCACCGCCCCCTCGGTGAGAAGGGCCCGCATCAGGGTCCCGTAGAGAAACTGATGGACGTAATGGGTCACCGGACCGCCGTACCAGTCCATAGCCGCCCCCGTCTGGGACAGGTGGGCGACCCGCTCCGCCAGCCGCTCGTACTTGCGCTCCATCAGGACGGTAGCCCCAGGGGAGTTCTTGACGTAGCCAATGTAATAGTCAACAAGGGGCCGCAGGTCGTAGTCGGCATAGATGTCCGTCATGCCCTCTGCGGCGGACAGCAGATAGTCTTTGTAGTCGGATTGGGGCTGTTGCCGCAGGCCGTCCAAAAAACCGCTGTCTACACGCGGGCCCCATCCACTGGTCATAGCGGCAGTTTCATTCCACTCCCACCGCCAGCGGTCTCCGCTGCCAATGAGCAGACAGTTGAACACCAGGCACAAAGCCAAACACCCCCAGAGAGCGGGCAGGCGGACCAGCTTGCTCCACTCGCAGCTCAGCAGCCTCATACCTGCCCCTCCCGGTAGATGGCCAGGAAAGCGTCCTCCAGACCGGGCGTCACCGAAACAGCTCCCTTGGGCGGAGCGTCGCAGAAGATACGCAGGACCGTCCCCTGTTCCCCCTGCCGCTCGCTGAGGAGGAACGGATTTTCCGCCAATGCAGTTCCTGCCGGAATCTCAAACACCCGCCCCTTCATCTTGCCGCAGATTCCCGCCGGGCTGTCACAGCAGAACAGCTTGTGCTCCCGGAGCATGATGATCTGCCCGGCAATAGTCTCAATGTCAGAGACGATGTGGGTTGAGAGGATGACGATCCGGTCCTCCGCCAGGGAATGGATCAGGTTGCGGAACCGCACCCGCTCCCGGGGGTCCAGGCCGGCGGTGGGCTCGTCCAGGATCAGCAGCTTGGGGTCGTTGAGCATGGCCTGGGCGATCCCAACCCGCTGGCGCATCCCCCCGGAGAGCTGCCGCATTTTCTTGTGCTCCGCACCGGACAGTCCCACCAGCTCCAGCAGCCCGCTGATCCGCCGGTCCGCCTCCTGCCGTGGAATGCACTGGAGGGCGGCAACATAGCGCAGGAACTGTCGGGGCGTGTAACCGGGGTAATAGCCAAACTCCTGGGGCAGGTAGCCCAACAGTCCCCGGTAGTCCTCGTCCAGGGCATGAATATCCTCCCCCTCCCACAAAATTTGTCCAGAGGTGGGAAAGAGCAGAGTTGTGAGCATTTTAATGAGGGTCGTCTTCCCCGCCCCGTTGGGGGCCAACAGGCCGTAAATCCCGGTGGTGAATTGCAGAGAGATATCCTCCAAGGCGGTAAAACTTCCGTATCGCTTGGTGACGTGTTCAACTGTAAGCATAAAAACGACCTCCTCGGTTGGGATAGCGGAACATTCGCTCCAGAGTCAGGACACAGTAGGCCAGCCCGGCGGCGGCCAGAGAAAAGAGGACCAGAACGGGGACCCGGAGCAGCAGCTCCCCGCCCCGCTCCCAAATCAGCAGAAGCAGTCCGGCCACGCCCCACACAGCGGGCGGCAGTACCATTCCCCGGCGGTACCTCAGACAGAACAGGGTCAGGGCGGCGTGGAGGAACAGGCTGGAGAAGGACAAACCCAGCATCCAGGGCAGGGAGCAGCTCCGTCCGGAGGTCAGCCACAGCAGGATATCGGCGGGGACGCACACAATCACCGCCAGCCCCCCGAATACCAGCATCCGCAGCGCCAGAATGGTACAGACCGACAGCCGGCAGCTCCGCCGCCACTCCGCCACTCCGCTCGCTGCGTCTTTCCAGGCAGTCAGCAGGTGGAGGGCGGCGTACAGGGCGGGGGAGAAGAGAAACAGAAGCGGGGCCACGGGCTCAAAGCGTGCCGCCGCCGCACCCGGAATCAGGCACAGCAGCGCCGCCAGTACGGGGAGGTACAGGCAGTCCTCCACCCCGAAAAACACCACAGACAGTGGGACTCTTTGACGTCGGGTCCTCTGCTCCGCCCTGTTCAGTTCCACAATGCGCCGGATAGCCGCTTGCCGCTCCTCACCTGTGGGCATGGGGATTTTTTCATCCATCTGGATCAAACTCCTCTCTGATCCGCCCCAAAAGGCGGTAGTATTGACTCTTCACTGCCGCCTCCGACTGGCCCAGGGCGGCGGCGATCTCTCCAAAACTCCGCTCCCCGTAGAGCCGCAGCCGGAATACCGCTTGAATTGTGGAGGGTAATCCGGACACGTAGTCCTCGATCCGCTCCAGCAGCTCCCGGTCATGGATTTGGGAGACAAAGTCCTCCTGAATGGGCAGCTCCGCCTCCTCCAGGGGAGTAACGGCGGGACGGGACCGGCGGCGGGCGTCGATGACCCTGTTGGCGGCGATGCGGTAGAGCCAAGTGCGGAAGGCGGCCTTCCTCGGGTCGTAGGAGGGAAGCGCCCGGAGCACCGCCAGGAAAATGTTCTGGGTCAGGTCCATGGCGTCCTCCTTTTGTCCGGTCTGGCGGTAGACAAAGACGTATATCTCGTCGTAGTACCGCTCCACCAGCCGCTCCGCCGCCTGACGGGAGCCGCTGCGCTGAATGTCCCGTATCCACTTGCTCTCCTGCTCCATGGCCTCACCGCCTTCCTCTGTTGATATACTCGCATGACGGGGCTACATCGTTGCAGAAAAAAGAAAAGTTTTTTGAAGTGCTCGCCAAGCAGTCTGGTCCTGAAGTCTCCGCATCAATTATTTCAGGGATTCCTATCGGTCAACAGACCCTCGGTATAGATGTCGTACTGGCAGTGCCTGTAACCGTCGCTGCCATCAGAGCATCCGCTTCAAAATGAGAGCCCTCCGCCCGCGCCGTTATGCACTCGTAAATTTTACAAATCAGATATTGACATTGTGCTATCCTTGCGGTAGGGTTACAGTGCGGAGGCGGGAAGACCTTGGCACGCAATTCCCCATCTTGATGAAAGGAATCGTAAGAAATATGGAATTATCTTGGGAAAAGCTGGAGAACTATCAAAAAAGCCTGCGGTGTCTCCAGGAGGTGACGGATGAACTCCTGAGCCACATGAAGGGGCGCGACTGGTCCTTCCGGCAGTCGATCACAGACGATAAGGGGAAACTCAGCCAGGAGAAGCTCCATGCCCTGGTCACAGAGCTGCTGGACCTCTGGGCGGCGAGGGTCCGGGAGGGCACGGACGTTGACCCGAACACCAAACAGAGCCTGGCGGAGCCCTGGCTCCAGGAGCGGCGGGAGATGTATGGCCTGTACCTCTACCTGGTCATGCGGTGCAGTCTGGAAAAGGGGGGCTTTCACGACGCTCGGAATGATGCGGAGCTGGAGGAGCGGACCGACTTCGCCTTTTTGCTGGAGCAGGCCAAACGGCTCTCCCAGGACTGGTGCGTCCTGGCTGAAGCGGATGGAACCCGCCGCAATGAGTTGTATTGGGGCTATGATGCCTATTTCGGCTTCCATCTCTACTATGCCCTCCATGATCCCGATGTCCTCAAGGGTTATGTCAATCCGGGGAACGACTGGTCTCTGACCCCGGATTGGAAGCGGGCCTGCGACCAGCCCCAGGGCCAGTTGACGAACGAGGGCAGCAAGAAGCGGATCTATTTCAGACACTCCGGATCCTGGTTCCGTCAGACACCGGCGCCGGAGGAGACGGAGGAGGAGATTTCGGACGAGCCAGAGGAGCAGGTCCCGGATGAGGAGATGGGAGAACTGGAATTGATGGACGAGGCGGACAATCCCTCTGAGGACGACTATGCCGGCTGGGCCACGGCGGAGGATGACGACTGGTTTTTCCCCTTCTCCAGCGAAGAGGACTACTACGAGTTTAAAATGGCCGAGATGGACCAGTATTCGGAAGAGGACAGCAGGGCTATGGGACTGACCTTCCTGGCCGCAGGCTTTGAAGACCCGGCGGAATATTGTTCCGCCTGCGAGCGCTTCGTGGAGATCTTTCAAACCGCCAGGCCGGAGGTCCTGCGGGACTTCTATATGGACCTGGAGGAGATCGTGGACCTGTATCTGGCGGTCCGGGAGATTGCTCCCCTGATGGACACAAGCAAGGCTCTGAACGTGTACAGCCGTATTTACGACGGACCGCTCCAGCACGCGAAACGCTATGGGAGGGGCCTGCAATGGGACACACTGTAGGCGGGCTCAGGGACAGCTTCTATCGGGACCTGCGGCGAGAGTATCGGGATAAGGGAGTGGACTCCTTTTTGTACCGGTACTTTTGGACGGAGGCCGTCACGGGGCTGTTGGAGGAATATTTTCCCCGGCTTTCCTTGGAGTGCCCCGTACAGCCGGAAAACAGCGGCCAAATCGGGGCGCGGCTGAAGGAGGCAGCGGCGGTTTACAAGGAGCTGCTGCTGAGACCGGTACTCCAAAAGAGGGACCGGAAGGAGCGCCGGGACTTCTGGGAGGAGCTATGGCTGAACGACGCCGGCTATCAGGCGGGGCTGATCTCAGACAGGGACTACTACCTGTGGCTGGTGGAATATCTGGCGGTCCACGACCTCTATTATAAGGATACCAGCATATGGGATGGCCGCCAGTGGCTGGACAAGCTGCTGCGGGAGGGTTGGCTGGGCGCGGGAGAGGCGCGGGTCCCGGGCTTATGGCGGCAGAAAAGCGGGAAGTCCGTCTTCTCTACGGCGCAGATCGTCACGGACCTGCGGGAGCTGGCGGAGCGGATCAAGACAAATCGGGAGGAGATCGCCGGCCGGCTCCATGGACTGGAGGAGGAGGGGGAGGACTATCTGCTCTGGCTGACCCAGCGGCTGAAGCAGATGGCGCTCCACATCAGGATCAAGGACTGGCTCCAGAACAGCGGATATCCTCTGCTGAAGGAGGGGGATATGTCAGCGAGATTCTCTGCAAAGATATCCCGGAAGCAGGACTTCTCCATGCGGCTACTGGAGGCCTACTGTGCCAGCGGTTGGGGCTTCCTCCGGCGGGAGCGGGACAGGGGAGAGTCCATCGGAAGCTGGCGGCTGACCGAGGACGGCTTCTGCCTGCCGGACGCGGGGGAGGTGGAGGCCCTTCAAAAGGTGCTGGAGCACAGTGAGGAGACCTACTTCTACTTTCCCCTGGCGGTGGACCTGCAAAGCGGCTGCGTCCTGTTCCTCGCAGGGAGGGATATCTATCAGCAGGCATACCAGAGCGAAGAAAAAGGATGGGAAGAACTTTACCAGCGTATGGCGGAGGACTGCCGCCACGCACGGAAGAACTATGAGACCGCAATGGAAGTACGCGAACAAAGGGTTGACAGGCAGAAGCTGAAGGAGGCCTGTGAACGCAAGGAGCAAGCCTGTAAGCGCGCGGAAAAAAGATACAGACGCGCAAAAGCCGACACAGAGGAGTATAAAACATCGCCGGCCCGCCTCTGCTTTGACTATCTCCGACTGGACAGAGTGTTTTTTAAACAACTGGGGGAAAATCCAGCGGGGGCTTTCCGTCTGCGGCCCCTCTTTCACAAACAGGCAAAGGAGGGGAGTTATCAGAGGGTTTTGGCCAAGTTTATCGCCTATTGTAAGGGCGAATGCGACCGCTCCTCCAGAGAGGTCATCCCCCGGGAGACGGTCCGGGAGTTCAATCTGGACCTGCCCGCCCACATCCCGAAGACCTTCCACTGGGCTTTAGAGGGGATGAGCCGGGAGTCGGAAGAGGCGTTCCACGCGTCGCGCAGCCGGCCCCTGGAGCAGCCGGGCAGCCCCCCGCCCCGAGGCCGTCCATAGCCTGGACCACCCTTAACCCCCTCCCAAATTATATCAGACTCCCGGCCCAAACCCGGCGGCCGGGAGTCTTTTTTGCTGAAAATTCAGTATGTAATTTTTACAACTTAAAATTTTGGGTCCCATTACAATATGCTCATCGGGCACCTTGACAATTGACCCCCCGCCGGAAGGCATATCCCCTGGGCCAAGCGCCGCCAGGACCCCAATCGGATAAGCGCGCCAACAGGAGGTATGCCGGAACGCGGGGGACAGAACATCACTTTGAAAAAAGGCACGCACAAATCAGAGAAAAGGAGACCGGCATCATGGACGAACTGACAAGCAAGCGCATGGAGGAGCTTTTTTACCGGGAAAAGCGCAGATTAGACGAAGAGACAGGCAGGCGCATGGAAGCGCTTTTGGCCCTGGCGGAGCAGGACCCGGAGGCCCAGTTCCAGCTGGGAACGATTTACAACAGCTTCACCTTCTACGTCATGCCCACGAGGTACAAGGTCACACCGGAGGAGGTGTTCGGTGAAACCGGCAGCCAGGCAGAAGCGCAGTCCTCCAGGACGCGGGAGGAGCTGGCGAAGAAGTGGTTCCGCAAGGCAGCAGAAGGGGGACATATAGAAGCGATGTTCCAGTTGGGAAATCTTTACAGAAAGCCCTTCCAGGAGAATTGGGAGCAGGCCTTCTGCTGGTACCACAGGGCGGCGGAGCAAGGCAATGTGAAAGCTCAGTATATCATGTTTTTAGCATACAGCGAAGGGTTGGGTGTGCCAGCAGACAGAGCAGAAGCGGCGAAATGGTGCGTTTTGGCGGCGGAGCAGGGCCATGAGCCGGCGAGAAACAAGGTCCGTGAGCTGTATCCGCAAATGCTTTTATGATTGACGAGGGGAAGTAAGGCGTAAATATGGCGGAGAAGCTACAGAAGACGCCCCACGGGTAAGGCGTCCCATCCGCTTTCAGAAGAGCACAGCGCTCCCGGCCAGGACCGGCCGGCCGGGAGCCTCCGGGTTCAATTGGAGTTCTGCTTGTAAATTTTACATCTCAAACTTTAGGCCTCTGTCATAATATCCCCATCGACCACCTGAAACACCAGAAAACTCTAAAGGAGGAATTACAATGTACATCCCCAACGAAGCCAGTATTATTAAGGAATCCACTTACGGCTACCACCTGATCCCCATCCAGGATGAAATGCTCTCTCACCGGGAGGTGGAGCTGGTGGGCGAGGTAACCCCGGAGGCGGTGAACGCTCTGGTCCGCCAGCTGCGCTACCTCCAGCGGCAGGACCCGGAGGGGGAGATAACCCTTTACATCAACAGCCCCGGCGGCAGCGTGGACAGCGGTATGGCTCTCTACGACGTGATGCAGGCGGTGAGCTGTCCCGTCCGGACGGTGTGCGTGGGGCTGGCGGCCTCTATGGCGGCGCTGCTCTTCGTCTCGGGCAGCCGGCGGGAGATGCTCCCCCACAGCCGCCTGATGATCCACGACCCGCTGATTCTCCAGACCGGGGGCAGCGCCCTGAAGCTGAAGGCGGTGAGCGACGACCTGATGGAGACCCGGCAGATCATCGCCAAGGTCATCGCGGACCACTCGGGCAAGCCCATGGAGGAGGTGCTGGCCAAAACCGCCACCGACAGCTACTTCAGGGCGGAGGAGGCCGTGGCTTTCGGTCTGGCAGACCAGATCGTCACCAGTCTGACCTGAGACATTACGAAAGCTCCCGCCCCAGAGAGGGCGGGGGCGCCGGCCAAATGAATAAGGAGGAATAGAGAATGTATTACAATGTCAACACTCAGCGCATCCTTGCCCGGAACACCTTCGCCAGCAACGACACCTGGACCACAGGCCTGAACAACAACGACCTGCTGGTGGGGCCCTCCGGCGCGGGCAAGACCCGGGGCTATGTGATCCCCAACCTCCTTCACGCCGGGGAGAGCCTGATCGTGGCCGACACCAAGGGGAACCTGCGGCGGCTGTACGGGAAGCACCTGGAGGAGAAGGGCTATACGGTGATGCACCTGGACTTCACCGACGTGGCCAGCACCCCCTGGGGCTACAATCCCCTGACCTATATCCGGCCCTGCCGGGACGCCGCGGCCAACCAGGACGGGGACTGGTACAGCGAGCAGGACGTGAAGAAGGTGGCCCAGGCCGTCTGCCCCTGCAAGGATTTTTCGGAGCCCTACTGGGATCTGGCCGCCCAGATGTACCTGGAGGCCATCCTCCTCTTCATCCTGAACCAACTGCCTGAGGAGCAGCACACCCTGTACGACGCGTACACCTTCCTGTCCCAAATGGGGTCCCCGGAGCTGGAGGACATGGTGGAAGAGGAGCGCATTGCCCATCCCCACAGCGCCTTCGCCCGGAAGATGGGGATGATCCTCCAGAACAAAAAGGCGGACAAGATGGACGCCAGCATCAAGGGCATCCTGGCCCGGCACCTGGACGTGCTGGCCAACTCCGGGACCCGGCGGATGTTCCGCATGGAGCGGCAGGTGGACCTGGGGGCTTTCCTCAAGGGCAAGACGGCCCTGTTTCTCTCCGTCAGCGACTCCGACCGCAGCCAGGACGCTCTGGTGAATCTCTTCTATACCCAGGCCCTGCAATACCTGATGTCCGCCGCCGACCTCCAGCCGGACAGCCGCCTGCCCATCCCGGTGCGCTTCATCCTGGACGACTTCAGCACCAACACATTGATTCCAGAGTTTGACAAGATCATCTCGGTCATCCGGTCCCGGGAGATCTATGTCAGCCTCATTGTCCAGAGCCTGTCCCAGCTGGAGGACCTTTACGGCCACGCCAAGGCCCAGACCATCATCAACAACTGTGACCACTGCCTGTACCTGGGGGGGACGGACACCCAGACGGCCCGGTACTTTGCGGAGAAGTTCAACTGCCAGGTGTCCACGGTGCTCAATCTCCCCCTGGACAGCGCCTTCCTCTTTACCCGGGGCAGCCAGCCCAGACGGGTCGAGAAGTACGAGCTGAACCGGGACAGCGCCTACCGCAGCCTGAAAGCCCCCCAGGACAAGGGGGAGGCCAATTTTGGAAAGGAGTGTGGAATGTAATGGAAGAGAAAAAACTGACCCTGGAGGAACGAATTGCGCGGGCGGCGCGGTCTCAGGCGATATCGCCTGAGGCCGCTGCCAGGCTGGTAGAGCGGTTTGCCCGGATGCACACGGTCCTGATCTTTCACGGGAGCGCCGATCTTGAGCTCATGTATGGGCTGATCGGGCCGTACATGGACCAACTGGAGGACGACCTGCTCCACTACGCCGGCTTCTGCCATAGCATCAATGCGGCCTTTGCGGACAACGATACCCTGGCAGAAGCCGCCCCCACCGTCCGGCCGGCCATGGGGACGCAGGCCAGCAACGCGGTGGTCCTGCTGGGGCTGATGCTGCTGGACCACGCCAAAGGCAGAGGGCGGGACAAGGAGGTCTACCACTGCACCCGAATGACCGTGAGGCAGTACCTGGACGCCCTGGAGACGGTAGCCTTTCCAGAGGAGGAGGGGGCGCGGCTGAGATTCCGGGACTGGCGGGACTCGTTCCTGCACTTTTACCCCGCCTCCACGCCCCTGGCGGATACGCTGGGGGATATGCTCCGGCTGTATATCCACGGGTGGAAGCGGCTGGACAGCCTGGACCATATCCTCCGTTGTATGGAGGACCTCTCCCGCTATCTGGAGAGGGGGAAAACGGAGGCACTGGACCGGGAATTGCGGGAGACCATGCGCCAGCATATCGCCGAGATGGACTTGACCGACGTGGAGGTGGTGGAGGAAGAGGACGGCCTGGAAGAGGAGGCGCTGGAGCAGCACCTGGACCCCGTCGAGTACTATTTTGACCTGGCCCTGTCCTATTCCTGGGAGGCGATGGACCCCGCCGGGGAAGAGATCAAGGCCAGAGAGGTGCGGGAGCAGATTTTCCTGTCCGATCGGGACTACAGCCCCCAGGCAGTGGCGCAGCTGGTAGAACAGGCCCCCGCCCCGGAGTTCCAGGCACTTTTGGAACGGTACATTTCGGAGCGGTGGCTGGTCAGCGGGATGTCGGAGGTCAATCAGGCGATATCCAATCTGTTCATGATGTGTGTGGGGCCTTATCTGTGGATGAAAAAAGCTCCGCAGTAAGGAAGGATATTGTCCCTGGCGCAAACCCATGGTAAAATAAAGTCACTTTCCCTCAAGTTTCCCTATCCCCACCCTTGACAGGGGTGGGGATTCCGGGAAATAAAAGGGGATTGGGGAAATGAAAATAAAGGAGAATGGAAGCTATGAAGAAAAAAATCGTGTCCCTCCTGCTGGCCCTGGTGATGTGCCTGGGCCTCCTGCCAGTCACCGCCTCGGCGGCGGAAGCAAATTTGCCCGACTGGTATTTCCTCTTTGCCATCTTCAAGAACGTGGACGCCGACTGCAAGGACCGTGATGGCAAGACTGTTCGCGCAAAGTATACCATGACCCAGGAAGAAATTGATTTTGTTAAGGAAGATGCCCGGGATTTTGAGGCGTACATGAACCAGGTCGGGGTGATGCGGGCCCATGTGGAGGTAGTGGAGATCAACGCAGCTCTTACGGAGCTGACGAATTATGACAAGGGAGGATATCTTTCCCCCAAGGAAGCCGCCCCTCTTCTGAGGGACAAGGTCGATTTGGACCGGTATGACCATATAACCTGTCTCTACAGTCTGAATGTCAATACCGACTATTTGGGCCGGGGTGGTTCTACGTATGAGAATAGCACCGGCCATACAGGAATCAATCTCCGAAATCGGGAGTATTGTTTGAATGTTCTTCGTTCCACAGAAGAAAAATTTCCGGTCAGTATGTATGTCCATGAATTTCTGCATTTTATGGAGAATATGGACAAGAAGTGGGGGGCGGAGTTTGGCCTGCATGATATCAGAATCAATCATTACAGCCCGGATCATGACAATGGGAGAGTGTGCTACACGGATATTATTTTGAATCAGGCCAGGGGGACTGCCGGGACAGGTGTCCACCCTATTGTCTGGCAGTATTCGCCCCGTGTGCTCCGAAGCATAAATGAATGGAACATTCCTTCCGGTAGTGCCGCCATCGGGGCGTACGCCTTTCAAAATTACACCAACATAACAAAACTGGTCCTCCCTGGCAGTGTTGCCAGTATTGGAAAGAATTCCTTCCAGGACTGTACCAACTTGAAGGATGTATCTATTTCTTCTGGTACTGCCAGCATCGGAGATTGGGCGTTTGGATGCTATGAAACCCGCGGCGCATTGGAACGAGTGTCCATCCCGGCCAGCGTTGCCAGTATTGGGTATGCCGCCTTTTACAACAACAGTTTGACGGATGTCTACTATGGCGGCACGGAGGAGCAGTGGAAGGCAATCCAAATAGGCGAATACAACGAGACGCTGACCCGTGCCAATATCCACTACA